>DATIZR010000071.1 GCA_035516965.1 Nitrospirota bacterium | reverse complement strand
ACTGTTTGACGAGGTCCACGCAGGTTTTCTCGAGCGCGGCGGGATGGGACGCGTGAACGTAGAGGTTGTCCACGCGCAGCACTGCTTTCTTCTGGACGAGCGATGCCAGCGCCTGGGTAATTTCCTGCTTGTCCGCAGCCGTGACCCCGATCAGTTCATTCTCCTCCATGCCAGCAAGGCCCCTGCCCGCGATGAACAGGGCGAGCGCCTCTTCCCGCGTCCCTTTCTCGAGCGTGCCAAGGTTCTTGAGCGACTCCTGCATGGCCGCCTGCTTGTGCCTGCGCGGGTGGGGGTTCAGCACCATGCCGCCGCCCAGGGTTTCCATGGGAGAGTAAAAGCGCAGGATGAACCGGTCGCCGTGCTGGATGATCACGGGCTGTTCGAGCCTGATCTGGACGAAGCCCTCCTGCCCGGGCGCAAGCTCGCTCGACCCGAGCACGGTCAGCCTGCCGAGCGCTTCCTGCGTCGTGTTGTAGAAGCGGATGCGCGATCCGGTCTTGAGTCCGCGGGGGGCCTGCTGCAGGAGCTCGAGCTTTGCGTCGAGCGTCCTCGTCGCTTGGAAGAAACCGGCGCTCACGATGGTGTCCCCGCGCGAGAGCTGGTCCTTCTCGACGCCCTGCAGGTTCACGGCCGTGCGCTGGCCGGCCACGGCGCGCTGCACCGCCTGGTTGTGGGACTGGATGCCGCGGACCCTGGTCCTGATCGAGCGCGGCAGGACCTCGACCTCCTGCTCCGTGCTGATCACGCCCGACAGGAGCGTACCCGTGATCACCGTGCCGAAACCCTTCATGGTGAAGACCCGGTCGATGGGAAGCCGGAGGATGCCGTTCGACGATTTGGGAGCGACTTCGTTGGCGAGCTTGGCCAGGGCCTGGATGAGCCCGGGAAGGTTCTCGCCGGTCTTTGAAGAGACCGCGAGGATAGGAGACTTTTCGAGGAAGGTTCCCTTGACGAAATCGCGCACTTCGTCCTGGACAAGGGCGAGCCAGTCCTTGTCCACCATGTCCATCTTGGTGAGGACGATGAGCCCCTTCTTCACATGCAGCAGGTCGCAGATGGCGAGGTGTTCGCGCGTCTGGGGCATGATGCCCTCGTCCGCCGCGATCACGAGCATCACGATGTCCATGCCGCCCACGCCCGCCAGCATGTTTTTGATCAGGCCCTCGTGGCCGGGCACGTCCACGATGCCCATGCGATGACCGCCGGGGATGTCGAGCGACGCGAACCCGAGGTCGAGCGTGATGCCGCGTTCTTTCTCTTCCTTGAGCCGGTCAGGGTCCGTGCCGGTCAGGGCCTTCACGAGGCTCGATTTCCCGTGGTCGATATGTCCGGCAGTGCCGAGAATGATGTATTTCATAGGATCAGTGCGGAATGGGGAGTCCAGAATGCGGAATGAAGAACCGCAGAACCGGATGCGAGATATTGGACGCAGATGACGCAGAAGGAGCGGATAAAGATAAAAACCTTAAAGTCCTGTGTGTTGATCCCTGTTCGCCTTTGCCGTATCCGTCGTTCCAGATGTTATCTGCGTCCCATTCGGAATTTTTGGTTTTGTTATGGCTTTAACCGTGTTTATCCGTGGCTACGACACGCTTCACTGCTTCCACGATCTGTTCGATCTCGTTGTCGTTCAGCGTGCGCGGGTCGAACACGACCATGCCCTCCCTGATCCGCGCGATGACGTGCGGCGTGTTCAGGCGGAGGCCGGTCTCGATCTTGTTCGCGCTCAGGCGCTCGTGGCGGATGCAGACGGTCTTGGTCGGGAAGATGCCTGTGGGAAGCGCGCCCCCGCCGCTCTGGGACGTGTCGTCCTGAATCGATACCGCAAGCAGCGTATCGCCGATTTTTTTCAGACCGGAGGCCAGCATGTCCGCCTTGCGCTCGATCTCGGACAGCGGCTGGGTCAGCATCCAGAGCGTCGGGACATCGCGGCTCGCCTTTTCGGGATCCAGATACTGGTGGAGCGTGGCGTCCAGGGCGGCCATGGTCAGCTTGTCGATGCGCAGCGCGCGGGCGAGGGGGTTCGAGCGGATGGGATCGAGCCAGGCCTTTTTCCCCAGGATCATGCCGGCCTGCGGCCCGCCCAGGAGTTTGTCGCCGCTGAAGGTGAGCACGTCCACGCCGGAGTCAACGGCCTGCTGCACCGTGGGCTCGCTGCCCGCGCCGTAGGTGGAGAGGTCGATGAAGCTGCCGCTTCCCAGGTCCCACATGACCGGCAGCTTGTGCTTCCTGCCGAGCTTCACCAGGTCCGCGGCTTCGACCTCCTTGGTGAAGCCCACGATCTTGTAGTTGCTGGTATGGACCTTCAGGATCAGCCCGGTGTTCTCGTTGATCGCCTGCTCGTAGTCCTTGAGGTGGGTCTTGTTCGTGGTGCCGACCTCGCGCAGCACGGCTCCGCTTCGCGCCATGACGTCGGGCACGCGGAAGGAGCCCCCGATCTCGACGAGCTCGCCTCGCGACACGATCACCTCTTTGCCGCGGGCGATGGTGTTCAAGCAGAGCAGCACCGCGGCAGCGTTGTTGTTCACGGCTGTTGCGGCTTCGACGCCGGTGAGCCGCTTCAGCATGCCCTCTACGTGCACGTGCCGCTTGCCCCGTTCGCCCGCCTGGAGGTCGTACTCCAGGTTGGAGTAGGAACGGGCAGCCTCGACGACCCGCTGAATCGCCTGCTCGGACAGGATGGAGCGGCCCAGATTGGTATGGACCACGACGCCCGTGGCGTTGATGACGCTCTTCAGGCTCGGCTCGGAGAGATGCTTGAGCACAGGCTCCGCTTCATCCAGGATCGCGGCAGGGGAGAGACTTCTGTCGTCGAGGGATTTTGCATTGCCGCCCTCCAGGATCTGGGTCCGCTTGCGGTCGAGCACTGTGCGGATGGCGGTCAGCACGAGGACGCGAGGATAGGCATCAAGCCACTGCTGCGTGCGCGGTTCCTTCAGAATCTCATCCACGGCGGGCAGCTTTCGGAGCAGCTCTTTCATGGCTGTACCATAGCACAGGTTATGGGTGATTTCAACAGGAGAAACCAGAGATGTCAAGCCAAAGTAGAAATGTCCTATTATTACCAAAATAGAAATGTCCGGTTTTAGGGAGCAGCGGCTATCCGTTCCTTTCTTCTTCTCTTTGATAGAAAAAGCGTCTTCCAAGGGTGATCGACTGGAGGAGTCCATGGCTTTCTCTGTCTAAGCAAAAGCCGCGCTTCCGCTGTATCGGTCGGTTGCTTCGTGATTTCCCGGTAACGCAGGTCCTGTCCTTTGTAGCTTATATGCAGGCTGCCATCAAGCCGCTCTTCCACCGTTACCTTCTTTGCCCGTGTCGCCTGCTCAAGCTGATAAAAGGTGCCATTATGAGCGATGGTGAAGTCGTTCTTAACCGTGCGCTCTTCTTTGACGCAGAGAATACGGTCGAGCTCTCTACTGTGCAATGCGGCCCGGTGCAAATCTGCTTCAGATGCAGCCGGTTTCGCGAACCTCCTGTTGTACTTCGGCAGATAGTCCTCCAAGAACGCGTTTGCCTCCTCAACGCTTTTGACCCCCAGAAGTCGCATCTCTCTTACCAGCCGGTCCTGAAGGGTCTTAAAGAGCCGCTCCACCCTGCCTTTGGCTTGGGGCGAATTGGCATGGATGACCTCGATGTCCAGAGCTGCCAGGCTCTTTTCAAAATGACTCATGGGCTTCTGGTCGTTAAGCTGCTCCTCGATGGTCGGCTCAGCCCAGGACTTATACGTAGTGTGCTTGTCCAAGTAGACGCTCTTGGGGATGCCATAGCGCTTTATATACCGTTTCATGCTGTCCATGGCAGGCATGGTGCCTTCGTAGTCATAAAAACGGCCGTGTACAGTGTTTGTAGCGTCGTCAATGTATCCCATGAACACACAGACCGGACCACGGCCCTCGAACCAGTCATGATGGGAGCCGTCTAGCTGGACCATCTCACCGAAATGGGCCTTCCGCTCCCGCCGCTGACGATGTTTCCTCACCTTGCGCTTCTTGTAGGGTATCGCCGCCTCGTTCAGCCATAACCGCAGCGTTTCATCGTTTATGGTGATCCCGTGTACCTCGAAAAGCTTCTCTGTGGCATGGGCCATGTTGAAATCATGATACTCTTTCCGGAAGAGCTTCAGAACCCGCTCCTTGACCGTCTTGGGAATCCGGCGGTTCGATGCCTTACCCCTGGACCGGTGGCATATACCTTCGTCACCTTCTTCCCGGATCCGCTTGATCATCCTCCGTATCTGACGGTCACTGATATCTATAAGCCTTGCGGCTTCTGTCTGTGTGATCTGCTCATCCAATGCTTCACGGATAATATGCAGACGTTTTACTTCTCTTCTACTCATCCTGATCATGTCCTGTTCTGCCACAATGCCCTCCCTCAATGGTCGAGCATTGTAACTGGGAATAGGACATTTCTATTTTGGCGAATTAGGACATTATCATTTTGGGATTACACAGGAGAAACCAGAGACGAGTGGCGAAAGACAAGTGACGCGTATCGAGTGGCGGGCAATATCCTCTTTGCCCTTGACATCATGGCTATTCTATGTCATTTTTACCACTGCTTGAAAACGACTCGCCGAAAGGCGGAAGGGCTCTACGAGGTGTCAGGAAGATGAAGAGGCGTGATTTTTTGAAGGGTGCTGCTCTTGCCGGAGCGGCGCTGGCGGGAATGAATGCCGCAACAGATCTGTTCGTGCCGTTTGCCGAGGCTGTTGAGGTTCCCAAGTTCAATTTTGCCCACCTTACGGACCTCCATCTCGACGTGAAAGGCGACAGCACGTGGCAGTACCGGGAGAAGAGCGTGCCCCTGTTCATCGATGCCCTGCGCCAGCTCGGCCGCCTGCCGAAGCTGAACTTCGTGGTCTTCGGCGGGGACCAGATCCATTAC
>DATIZR010000070.1 GCA_035516965.1 Nitrospirota bacterium | reverse complement strand
AAAGAGCGGTATGTACAGGGCGCTCGACAGAACGCCGTAGAGCAGGGGAAAGGCCACAAAGAGCCCGCCCCCGCCGAAGACGAGCCATGTCTGGTTCGCGTCCCAGACCGGAGCAATGCTCTCGATCAATCGATCACGCTCGTCCTCGCTCTTCATGACCGGGAACAGGAGCGCGATCCCGAGCCCGAACCCGTCCAGGACCAACACGAAAGCGGTTCTGACGCTGTCCACGTCCGGCACGGGTACCACGATCCATGGCGTACAGGTCACCGTCAATCTTCCCTCAGGCGTAACGGCCAAGGGGAGCCTCTGCACGGGAGGCACCCTGACCTGTCCTACGGATGCCGGCGTGGTGACCGTCAACGGGGCAGCTGCGGGCGCGGACCTTGCGGGCAGTTCGTACGTGCCCTCGATGCGTACGATAACACTGATCATCGCATCCAATAGCGGCTTCACGACCGGAGATTTCGCCACGGTGAACTGCGATATCGTTTCCGGAAATCCCGGTGCGACAAGCTTTACCCTGAGCGATTTCAAGGCCGTTGACGGGGGCGGTGCAACGATAGGCACTATTACTCCAGGGTTCACGGCAGCATTTCAGTAACCTGCTAAAGGTATCCGCAAGCGTGGGACGGCATCCGAGGCGACCAGTGTGTCATGCCTAGCTGCCTGAGTCAGAATCACGCTGCGACCGCGGCTGCCATGAATCCCGCGACTTGCAATCCCACGGCTCCTGCCGGGGGTAATGCGTCGTAATCCGCGGGAGGTCGCGTTCTTGAGGGGAACACCGGTTCCTGACTGTGGGGGCTCCACCAGGAATTATTAAGCAGTGAGGGATATCGATTGTCCCTCTTGAAATTATAAGGGCCGGGGAGATTTGGAGGTGTTTCAAATATCCCATTCCATTGCTTTCCCCCTGCCACTGCAAGGGGCTTGCCAGACAAAATGTAATAAAAATTACGTTTCCACGAGGATCACCGGCCGCAAGGATCGTTTTATGCTAAACTTCGCTCTAAGTAGTATGATCTTACGTCTAGGTATGATCTTACGTATTGTCGCATTGTTGGTCTTCATTGCCGCCCCGGATGCTTTTGCGGCTCCCGGCATCACCGTGCTTCCCTCCGGCGCTGACCAGTATGTGGTCCAGGGCGGTGATTTTTCAGGCATCGGCGGCGTCGATATTACGCTGCGCTACGATACGTCGTCGATCTCGAACCCGCGGGTGACCGTCGCGGGCCTGGCCTCCGGCGCGCTCATGGCCGTGAACAGCTCGACGCCGGGAGTGCTCCGGTTCGCCCTGATCCGAACAACGGCCATCTCCGGTTCCGGGCCGATCGCAACTATGAATTTTTCACGCCTGGCGAGCACGGGCCAGGACATCCTCTCGATGGCTGCAACGGCGGCAATGCCGGAGGGCAAGACCGACGTCACCCTCTTGACGAAGATCGTGAACGCAACGCCGGCTTCCGCGGACACTTCAGAGGGGGCAACAAATCCTCCGAGCGGAGCCTCCAGCGAAGCCGGCGCGACGCCGGCTGCGCGGAACGCTCCCGGAGCATCGCAGCCCTCCCCTGCAGTCGGGGCCGGCATCGTGATCGTTCCTGTCCCGGCATCGACCGAAGGGAAGCCGTCGCCCGCGACCGCGCCCGAGCAGCAGCCTATTGCCGAGGCGCAGCAGCCGAAGAAAGAGCAGGCTGACAAGAACGCACCCCCTGAGCCGGTGATGACGGCGTCAAGAGAAAAGACAGCAGCCGAACCTGCCTTGAAGCGCGTTATGATGTACCAGAGCGTGCTGGAGCGGTTCAAGGAGTACAAGGGTGAGAAAACCCCGAAGGCTCTCATGGACCTGTTCTCCGGGAAGGAGCGGGGAATCCAGGCCCCGCCGCCTGTCCTCTCGAACGGCATGTCGACCGTCAAGGTGGTTCTGGAACTCGATTCCAGGGGAGAGAATAATAATTTCCAGATTGACAATGCAACGCTGGTCTCGATCAATAACGCAGGGAAGGATCAGTGGGTTGCAGAACTGCTGCCTGACAAGAGGGTCTGGGAAGCGTCGATCGCCATTCCCCGGAACCGCCAGTTGAACGTGATGCCGCTTACGGTATCGCCGGCTGTGGACCTGACCCCAATCCGGCAATCAGGCAGGCTTACAGAGTCCGATTTCAAGCGGTTCCTCAAGGAGCGGGGAACAGCCAAGTCTCCCAGGTTCGACCTGAATGGCGACGGCGTGCGGGACTACATAGACGATTATATATTCACGGCCAACTACCTGATACGGCATAAGCAAAATGAGAACACCGCAAAGAGCAGGTAAAGGCGGAGCCGGGAATTTCCTCACAGACGACTACTACTGAACGATTTAACACCATGCTTGCCGGCGTGCGGGTCCGGACGCAGTCTCGCGACGGAAGATCAACCGGAATGCAGTAAAACATCTTGCACAGGGAGGGGAACTATGTCACTACGAAAGGCAGTGCACAATTCTGGATTTATCTTGCTTTTATTGCTGCTGATCGCAATGGGATGCTCGAACTCGGGGAACAGCACAATCCTCTCAACGACCAGTTCCACGAGCACAACGGGCGTCACGGCGGGCCAGAACCCGCTGAACCCCAAGACATTGGTGCAGTTCCAGAATCCGTTCATCGAGATACCGATCGCCCCGGCATCGGCCGCGACCTACACCGTGACCGTGCGGCAGTATCCCGACTGGGATTTCGGCCTCAGGATCCGTGACGGTATAACCGGCCAGATCGTCAGACCGACCAACCCTGATACGGGCAAGACGATCAAGACCCCGACTTGGTACTATGACACGAACAACGCTCCGCTAGGAATCTATGGAGCCACGATCGAAGCGGTCCAGGGCACCCCGACAACGGTCACGTACGTCAATGACCTTCGCGACGAGCAGCTCGACGCAAACGGCAAGCCCATGAAGGGCACGGGCCCGCTCCTGACAAAACATCTCTTGACCGTGGACCCGACCGTGGACGGCATGAACCTCGGCGAACCGGAGGTCAGGATCGTGACGCATCTGCACGGCGGACACGTGGACTGGCGGTATGACGGCCATCCCGAAGCCTGGGTCACCAACATTCCCGCAAGCCAGCAGATAGCGAACGGCGTTATGTATGGTATCGCGGCCGACCCCTCCCGGGGATTCCCCGGACGGCCTTCGGACAACATGGTCACGTATCACTACGCCAATGACGACGATGCCGCGACGCTCTGGTTCCACGACCACTCCTATGGTATCACCCGGCTGGCGGCCTATGCCGGTATTGCAGCATTCTACCTCGTCCGCGATGACCTGGACAGCGGCGACACGAACAGCCTCGGTCTGCCCTCGGGCAAGTACAGCAATCCGGTCGTGCCTTCACTTCAGTCCTACAAGTATGATCTCCCGGTAGTGCTGCAGGACAAGGCATTCACCGAGGACGGGTCCCTGATCTTCCCGACCTTTACGAACCTCGGGGTCTACATGTACACCGTGCTGCGCGACCGCAACGGCAACCCGACGCAGACGGTCCGGCCCGAGATGTTCGGCAACGTGAACGTCGTGAACGGACAGGCCTGGCCCAGCAAGACCGTGGAGAGGACCGGCTACCGGTTCCGGTTCGTGAACGGGGCTGACTCGCGCGTTTACAACCTGTGGCTCGAGGACTCCGACACGGGCGAGATCATTACCCCGGCCCTGGCCACGGCAGCGTCCAGCACAAGGGCCTGGCCCATCGTGCAGATCGGCGCTGAACAGGGGCTTCAGGGGCGTGCGGTGCCGATCATGACCGGCCCACGCGACCTGGGGTTGACCCTGGCGAACGGCGAGCGCGCGGACATCGTCATCGACTTCTCCCATCCGGTCTTCGCGGGCCGCAAGCTCGTCCTCAGGAACGACGCGCCGGCACCCTTCAATGGGCTCTTCGGTCCGACCAATGAGGACATGACCACCCTCGATCCGAACACGACCGGCAAGGTGATGCAGTTCCTGGTCAGCGGGCCGTCAGGGACGTCCTATGACTCGAGGATCACGGCATGGATGCAGGATGAAGGACTGCGGCCTGATTCGGACTTCACCCTGGCAGCGTCAGCCAAGACGCGGTACATGGACTTCCAGGAGCGCAAGGATGACGTTTACTCCTTCTTTGATCCGATCGCGAACTCGACGTTCTACCGCACCCAGCTGCTGATCAACGGCCTCCGTTTTGCCGACCCGATCACGGAGAAGGTGAAGCAGGGCACGGTCGAGGACTGGGTCTTCATCAACACCACGCCGGACATGCACCCGCTCCATATGCACCTGGTCAAGTTCCTTGTTGTCGAGAAGGGGCATATCAAGGCGGGCCCCGGCGGAGGGCCTGGCGGAGCCGGCCTGTCCAATGGAGATCCTGCGCCCAATTATATTCGTGCCGACGGCGTTGGCGGACTGCCGGGCAAGATCTGCAATGGCCTGATAACCTCGCCGAGTCCTACGGGATGTTATACAGAGTTCTCGCCAAACTTCGATCCGCGCGATCCCGATCCGTCCGGGACGCCGACCGGAGTGCTGGTGCCTGATACTCCCGAGAACTCCCTGTATACCCGGTCCGGCAATGAGACCGGCTGGAAGGACACCGTCAAGGTGCCGCCTGCCCAGGTGGAATATGATGTGAACGGCGGGCAGGAAGTCGTCAACCCGGGGTATGTCCGCATCAGGGCAATGTTCAGCCTGCCAGCCAGTGCGGATAACGGTGGAGGGCTGGGAGCGACCTATATGTACCATTGCCACATCCTCTCTCATGAAGAGCACGAGATGATGCGGCCATGGACAGTGGTTCCGTGATAGACCGAATGCGTGCATCGATGATCATGACGGGCCGGGGAAATCCGGCCCGTTTTATTTCAGTTGAGTGCGGTGTCGTTTCAGCATACACTCGCAGAAGCTGTTCCGATCGTTCTGCGGGAATGTCATAAAGGGGGATACATGATGCGCTTTTCACGAATCTTGATTCTGCCGGCGGTTGCTTTATTTCTGGTCCTCTCGGCCGGGTGTACGAGCAAGTCCGACCTGTCCGGAAAATGGAAGGGGATCATAACGGTCACCGATACGGGCAAGACCATGTCGGACCTGGAGTTCGTACTGGTCCAGAAGTCGCAGGACCTGACGGGCATGTTGATCTTTACGAAGGTGGACGGCGGGAAGATGAAGCTGTCGGGATCGCGCACCGGAGACGAGGTCAAATTTACGACCGAGTCTAAGAAGGGGTTGAACGTGGCCTTCACCGGGACGGTGAAGAGCAGGTCGCGTATCGAGGGTACGGCGACCCTGGCGTATTTCGATCCGAAGGTTCCGGTCAAGCAGGATGTGGTCACGCTTGAACTGACGAGATGACGGCCAAAGTCCCCCCCCGGATAAAGGGGAGAACGGAATCTTGAACCGCGAAGACGCTCTCTCCACGTCCTCGCGGTTCATTTTTTTACACTGATGCAGCCCCGCCGCATTTTCTATTTTACCGTGTACCAGAACCTCGTCTCCCGGACCATTTCGTCGTCGATCTTGAACTTGACCATGATGCCGTATTTCCCCTTCTTCAGGAGATCGACATCAACGCCGAAGTGGCCCTTCATCTCGGCCAGGTCCTTGATCTGCTCCCGGTGGTCGGGGCCGATAATTTTCGCCCGAACTTGCCCCTCCGTCAGGAGCCTGCCGGATTTGGCGTTCCTGAACACCACCGCAAGGTGATGGGTCTCCTTGATCCCCCTCGGCATCTCCACGCCGTGCACCAGCATGCTTTCCTTCATGTTCAGGACCTTGAACGTCGCCTTGACGCCGTCGATGATTTCCTCATGGGCGATCGCTCCCGCCCCGGAGAAACCCGCGCCCCGCTCCTGCTGCGGAGATGCCTGGTTTGATCCCGCCGCCGTGAAGGGCATCGATATCATGATCGATGATACAAGGATAAACAATGCTTGTATCATTCCGTTCCTTTCGCATCTTCCGGCAAGCCTTCGCTGCCCTCACTCATGACGAGCCTGCCCCGCGCCAGGTCGCGCTTCTTCATCAGAACGAAAATCACCGGCGTCATGATCAGGACGTGGATCGCCGACGTGATCATGCCTCCGATCATCGGAGCGGCGATGGGGCGCATGACATCGGCGCCGGTGCCGTTGGACCACATGATCGGCGCAAGGCCGAGGAGGGCCACGGTGACGGTCATCAGCTTCGGCCTGAGCCTGAGCACGGCCCCCTCGCGGGCAGCTTCGACAATGTCCTGCTCCGTGAGTGGGCCCTGCCTGAGCCTGCGGTCAAGGGCCTCGTGGAGATAGAGGACCATGACCACGCCGGTCTCCACCGCGATGCCGTAAAGCGCGATGAACCCGACCCAGACCGCCACGGACAAGTGATACCCGAGCAGCCAGACGAGGTATACCCCGCCGACGAGCGCGAAGGGGACGGAGAGCATGACCATGGCCGCTTCCCGCGCGGAATGGAACGTGAAATAGAGGAGCATGAAAATGATCAGGAGGCCGAGGGGCACCATGATCCTGAGGCGCGACCGGGCCCTGAGCTGGCTTTCCCACTGGCCCGCCCAGGAGACGGAATATCCCGCGGGAAGCGACAAGTTCCGCTTGAGAAATTCCTGGGCCTCCCTGACGAAGCTTTCCAGGTCGCGTCCCCGGATGTTCAGGAACACCACGGAGCGCAGCATCCCGCCTTCGCTGTTGATCTCCGACGGGCCCTCCGTAACAGCGATCCTGGTCACGAGCGAGAGGGGTACCTGCTTGCCGTCGGCCGCGCTCACGAGGACCCGGGGCACGGCTTGCAGCGTATCGCGCTGGTCCCGCAGATACCGCACCCGGATCGGGAAACGGCCCCTGCCGCCTCCCATTCCCATGGCCTCGGAAACCGACACGCCGCCCAGGGACGTCTCGATGGCATCCTGCACATCCTGCACCTGCACGCCGTATCGGGCGGCCGCCTGCCGGTCCACAACGATGTCCAGATAGCTGCCCCCGCCGGTCCGCTCCGCGACAACATCAGCGGCTCCGGGTACGCGCTTCAGAAGCGCTTCTGCCCGTATTGCCAGAGTCTTCAGGACATTCAAATCGCTGCCGTAGATCTTGACCCCCAGATCGGTCCTGATCCCCGTGGAAAGCATGTTGATGCGGTTCACGATGGGCTGCGTCCATCCGTTCCTGATCCCGGCCTGGCGCAGCTTCCCGTCCAGCTCCGCGATGATGTCGTCCTTCATCATGCCCGGCCGCCACTGGCCGCGGGGCTTCAGCAGGACGATGGTCTCGAACATCGAGACGGGCGCGGGGTCGGTCGCGGTCTCGGCCCTTCCCACCTTGCCGAGCACGCTGTCCACTTCGGGGAGGCTTTTGATGATGGAGTCCTGGACCTGGATCAGCCGCTTGGCCTCGGTGAGCGAGATGTTGGGCAGCGCCACGGGCATGTAGAGCAGGGAGCCCTCATCGAGGGGCGGCATGAACTCGCTGCCAAGGCCGAAGAAGAGCGGGATCGCGAGCAGGAGCGCGGCGACGTTCAGCGCCACGGTCTTTCCGGGATTCCGGAGCGCCCACGCGATCGCGGGATCGTAGAGGCGCATGAAAAACAGGGAAACGCGGTTCCGGCTTTCGGGCGCCATGCTGCCGCGCAGCAGGTAGTACATCAGCGCAGGGACGAGCGTGATGGCGCTCAGGGCGGCGGCGGCCATGGTGAATGTCTTGGTGAAGGCTAGGGGATGAAAGAGCTTTCCCTCCTGGCCTTCGAGCAGGAATACCGGCACGAAGGAGAGAATGATGATGGCAAGCGAGAAAAAGATGGGCCTCCCCACCTGCTTCGACGCTTCGATGATGACCTCGAGCCTCCGGTCCTTCCGGGCGTACACGGGCAGCTCGGACAGTCTCCGGTAAGCGTTCTCGACCATGATCACGCCCGCATCGACCAGGACGCCGACTGCGATGGCGATGCCGCCGAGGGACATGATGTTCGACGTGATGCCGAGCAGGTTCATGGCGATGAATGCCGCCAGGACCGAAACGGGCAGCGTGAGGATGATGACCAGGGCGCTCCGCGCGTGCAGCAGGAAAAGGGCCACCACGAGGGCCACCGCAATGGACTCCTCGGCCAGGACCCGCTTCAGGGTCCTGACGGCGCTGTTGATCAGGATCGAGCGGTCATAGGCAGTGGCTATCTCGACGCCGGGTGGTAGGCCGCGGTCGATCAGGCGTATCCTGTCCTTGACCATCCCGATGACCTCGGCCGCGTTCTCGCCGGAGCGCATGACAACGATGCCGCCGACCGCCTCACCCTCGCCGTTCAGGTCCAGCAGACCGCGCCGGAATGCACCACCCATCTGCACAATGCCCAGGTGTTTGACCATCACGGGGATGCCGCGCTGGTCCACCAGGACCGGCGTGTTCTCCAGGTCCCGGAGAGAACCGACGGAGCCTGTGCCCTGGATCATGAACTCGGCGCTCGCCTGGTTGACCACGTTGCCGCCCGACGTTGCGTTGGCGCGCCTGAGCGCGCCTATCACATCGGCGGTCGTGATCCGGTAGCCGAGGAGGAGCCGCGGATCGAGATCGACCTGGTACTCGCGCACGAATCCGCCGATGGACGCGACCTCGGCCACGCCCGGAACGGTGCCGAGCTGATAGCGGATGAACCAGTCCTGGAGCGTCCGGAGCTGTTCGAGCGTATAGCCCCGGGCGCGGATCGTGTACCAGAACACATGGCCCACGCCCGTGCCGTCGGGACCCATGAGCGGCGTCGCGCCCGGAGGCAGGAACGAGGACGCGGCATTCAGGCGCTCCAGGACGCGGCTCCTGGCCCAGTACAGGTCGGCCCCGTCGTCGAAGATGACGTAGATCATCGAGAACCCGAAGGCCGAAGAGGCGCGCACCGCCCGGACACGGGGGATACCCTGCAGGTTGCTCGCCAGCGGATAGGTGATCTGGTCCTCGACCACCTGGGGAGAGCGGCCGGGATAGTCGGTAAAGACGATCACCTGGTTGTCGGAAAGGTCGGGGATGGCATCGACGGGGGTGGTACGGACGGCCCAGACGCCCCAGCCGATCAGGAGGGCAAAGGCGAGCAGGACCGGAATGCGGTTCCTGGCGGAGAACTCGATGATGCGTTCGATCATGAAAAAAGGCTCCGATAGCACCCAGGTTCCGCTGCGCGGAACACACGGATAGATACGGGTTTAAGCCGAAGCTCGATCACGGTTCCGTCTTTTGCCGTGAGTGCTGAAAGGCGCCCGTGGTTCAATGAGCACTGACCGGCTTCCCGTTTTTGTCTCCCGATGGAGTCGGATCCATGGTCATGCCGTTCATGTCCATATCGTCCTTCTTCTGACCGGGATGCAGGGCGGCCGCCTTCGCTGCTGAACCCGGTCCGCTCTCGCGTCCCGTGGGCGTTGCTGCGGTGATCGGCCTTCCCCCCATGCCGAGCCTGGCCTCCGAGTCCACCAGGTAGGCGCCGTTTGCCGCGATCACTTCGTTCTTCTGCAGGCCCTGCAGGACCTGGACATCGTTCCGAAAGCGCACACCGGTCCTGATCTCGCGCGGGACGAACACTCCCTGTTTGGTCTGGACCCAGACGAGGGATCGGCTGCCGGTCACGATGACCGACTCGGCGGGAACGGCGAGGTCCGTGCCGAGGGGAATCTGTATCCTCGCCTGCACCAGCATGTCCGGCTTCAGGAGGCGGGTCTTGTTCGGGATCACGACCCGTACCCTGACGGTCCGCGTCTTCGGCTCGACATAGGGATAGATGTACGTTATGGTTCCGGAGAACTCCCGGCCTGGGTAGGCGCGGGTAAGCAGGACAACGCTGCTGCCCGCTTTGAGGAAGGAAAATTCATCTTCGTAGACATCCAGCTCGGCCCAGACCCGCGAAAGGTCCGCAACAGCGACCAGTGTGTCTCCGGCCTTGACGAACTGTCCCTCCTGGACCTCCTTGGCCACGACGGTCCCGCTCACGGAGGGATAGACCGGGATCCGCACGTCCGGCTTTCCGGAATGCTCCAGCGACCGGAACTCGGCATCCGTGAACCCGAGCTGGCGGAGCCGCTGACGCACGCGGTACAGAGGCGAACCGCTCCCCGCAGCCCTGTCGGCCTTGTCCTGGGGAGCTGCTTCTCGATACAGGGCGAGGTATTCCTCCTCGGCGCTCAGGAGCTCGGGCGAGCTCAGTTCGGCTATCGGCCGGTCCGTGGCTACTTCCGCGCCCACGCTGTCGGCGTAGAGCCGTTCAACCCTGCCCGACACCCAGGCCGACGCCTTGCCCTGCCGGGACTGATCGTAGGCGATCACCCCGGCGGCTTCGATCTCCTTGAAGAGCGGCTTGTACATCACGCTGGTCACGTCAAGATTCGCCATCACCTGCTGCGAAGGCGAGAGATAGACGTGTTCTTCCAGCCTCGGGCTGTTCGCAGCGGCCTCGGCAGCGGACCTTTTGACAAGGTCCATGCCGCAGACCGGGCAGGCCCCCGGACTGTCCTTCGAGATAAAGGTATGCATTGCGCAGGTATATTCCTCTGCAGCGGGCTGCGCCTGCGAGCCCTGGGGATGGTGATGCCGATTCCACAGAAGTCCGCCGCCTGTCACGAGGCACAGGCCGGCCAGGACCAGAATGAGTTTTGTCGATCGCTTCATAGGTATATTATTGCCCGGGAAGGGGGAATGCCGATAGCTGTCCCATCATACGATAAAGGGCTGTCCTGTTCAAGCAGATAAAGTCGATTCCGTGCATGCCCCGCGGCCGCGCGCGAGTCTCTTCATCTGCCGTAAGAGGCTTGCCGAATGACTTCCGGATGTGAAGTCTGCGGTCCTTCCCTCATCCCTGGTGATACCCCTCTCCATGC
>DATIZR010000069.1 GCA_035516965.1 Nitrospirota bacterium | reverse complement strand
GACGGCGCCCGCGGTATCCAGGCAATAAGAAGTGCGGGCGGATGCGTGTTCGTGCAGGAGCCCGGCACAGCCGAGTTCCCGGGCATGCCGCAGGCCGCGATCGGAACGGGAGCCGTGGACGGGGTGCTCCCGCCGGAGGACATCCTTCGCGAGATCGTCAAGGTCCTGCAGGGAGATCGTGAAGGCGCAAGCCCCGATGCGCCGCTGCAGCCGGAAGAATACGACGCCTTTTACCGCCTGATCCAGGAAAAGACCGGGCACCGGTTCGCTCATTACAAGAAAAGCGTCGTAAGCCGAAGGGTCCGGAGGCGGATGTACCTGAGCGGGGTCCGTACCGTCGCCGGGTACCTTGATCTTGTTGCGCAGAAGGACGCCGAAGCTATCGCGCTCGCCTATGATCTGATGATCGGCGTTACCTCCTTCTTCCGGGACCGCCCTGCCTGGCAGGCGCTGGACGAAGAGGTCCTGCAAAAGCTCGCTGCAGAGTTGACGAACGCACCTGTTCGCGTCTGGACCCCGGCCACGGCCACCGGAGAGGAGGCCTATTCCATAGCCATGGCGCTTCTGCACGAGCTGGCGCGGCAGGGGATAAACCGGGAGGTCCAGATCTTCGCCACGGACGTGAACGACCTGGCGCTCGAACACGCGCGGGAGGGGAAGTATGCCGCGAGCATCGCCGCAGATATCCCCCGTGAGTACGTTAAGATGTACTTCACGACGTCAGCGGACGGCCAGTCGATCATCGTGAAAAAAGAGGTGCGCGAGCGCGTAATTTTCGCGAAGCAGGACCTGCTGACGGACCCGCCCTTTTCACGGCTTGATCTGATCGTCTGCCGCAACCTCCTCATCTACCTGGAGCCCGACGCCCAGGACAAATGCATGACGGTCTTCCATTATGCCTTGAAACCCGGCGGCTATCTTTTTCTCGGCAACGCGGAATCCCCAAGCAGACACCCGGAACTTTTCAGGACGATAGGGCATAAGAAATGCCGTATCTATGTGAAGATCGCAACGAAGACCGCGGCGCGGATGCAGGTTGCCGTCCCCTTTGCCGCCGAGCGGTCGTCCCTGGCAACGCCGGTTCTGCAGGCCGGGGTTGGTACCGGAGAACAGACGACTCCGCTCGTGCAGGAAGCCCTGCTCGAGGAGTATGCTCCACCGGCTATCGCGATCGACCAGAACTACACCATCGTCTACCACAGCGGACAGACGAACAGATTTTTGTGCCAGCCCCGCGGCATCCCGACGCAAAACCTGCTGGAGCTTCTTCCGGAGGAGTTTCGCAGCAGGATACGGAGCGCTCTGTACCGGGCCCGCCAGAACGCAAAGCCGGTCGCGCTCCGTGCGCTCGTCCCGGGCGAGGACAGGCGCAAGCGGCAGGTTACGTTCCGCGTTTCGCAGATCAGGGACAACCTGTTCCTGATCGTGTTTCACGAGCAGGTCGGCCGGAAGGGAACTGCCGGGCAGGGAAAAGACATAACGCTGGATGCCGGCAGCATCGAGGAAACAGCCGTTCACCAGCTCGAAACGGAGCTTGCGGCAACCCGCTCCGACCTGCAGCACCACGTCGAGCAGTTCCGAAGCATCAATGAAGAGCTGCATTCCTCGAACGAGGAGCTGCAGGCCGCCAACGAAGAGCTGGAAACCTCGCGGGAGGAGCTCCAGTCCCTGAACGAGGAGCTCCTGACCGTCAATGCCCAGCTCCAGGAAAAGATCGAGGAGCAGGAAGAAACCAACAACGACCTGACCAACTTCCTTACGAGCACGAACATTCCCACCGTCTTTCTCGATCACGAACTCAAGGTAAAGCGGTTCACCCCGGCGATGACGACGCTCATCAAGCTCATCCCCACGGACGTCGGCAGGCCGATCGCTGATCTGTCGCAGGACCAGCTCGGTCCGGACCTCATTGCCGATGCCAGCGCAGTCCTTGACAGGCTCGTGCCGGTCTCGAAGGAGATCCGGCTGAGCGACATCTGGTACGTCCGCTCTGCGCTCCCGTACCGCACCGCGGACAACCGCATCGAGGGCGTCGTGGTCACGTATAACGACGTTACCGAGCTGAAGCGCTCCGAGGAGCGCACGCGGCATCTCGCCTCGTTCCCGCAATTGAACCCCAATCCTGTTTGCGAGGTGGATTCCACTGGTGCCATTATCTTCTGCAATCCGGCCACACAGGCGATCCTGATGACGCTCGGGATGGAAAAGAACGATGTCGCCGTATTCCTGCCGGCGGATATGGACGACATCCTGAGAACGTGGAACAAGAAGGATGAATTGACGCTCAACCGCGAGGTGGTTGTAGGGGGCCGGACCTTTGGCGAGACAATATTTCTCACCCCCCAGTTCAACGTCGCTCGCATTTACGCCTATGACATCACCAAACGCAAGCAGGCCGAGGAAGCGCTGCAAACGAGCGAACAACACCTGAGGCTGTTTATCGAACACGCACCTGCGTCTCTGGCCATGTTCGACCGGGAGATGCGCTACCTGAGCGTGAGCCGCCGCTGGTTGAGCGATTACAGGCTTGGCGAGCGGGATCTGCGCGGGCTTTCGCACTATGACATATTCCCGGAGATCCCCGAGCGCTGGAAGGCGATCCACCGCTGCGGGCTCGCCGGTGAGGTCGTGCGGGAGGACGGCGACCGATTCGAACGGCTCGACGGGTCCGTGCAGTGGCTTCGGTGGGAGGTGCGCCCCTGGCACGATGCGGCAGGAGACGTCGGCGGGATCGTGGTGTTCAGCGAGGATATCACCGAGCGCAAGCAGGCAGAGGAAAGGCTGCGGGAGAGCCAACAACAAAACGAGTTCCTTGCGGGTCTGATCAGCGCCTCGTCGCAACCCGTCGGCACGGGCTATCCCGACGGACGGCTGGGATTCGCTAACCGGGCCTTTGAGGAGCTGACCGGGTACAGTGCCGATGAACTCCGGTCCCTTGACTGGTCGACGGTGCTCACTCCCCCGGAGTGGCGCGAGAGAGAGCTGCACAAGCTGGCAGAATTGGAACGAACGGGCCGACCCGTACGGTACGAGAAAGAGTACCTCAGGAAGGACGGCACGCGCGTACCCATTGAGCTGCTGGTCCATCTCGTGGCCGACACGGACGGGAAACCGTTGTATTACTATTCCTTCCTTACGGACATCACCGAGCGCAAACAGGCCGAGGCAGAGATACGGGCGCTCGCACAACAACGCCAGATCGCGCTGGACGCGGCACGATTGGGCTGGTGGCAATACAACCCGATCACGCGTGTCTCGGAGTGGGACGACGGGTACAAGGAGATCTTCGGCTTCAGCGGCTACACCCGCCCCAACGACGAAATCCTCGCACAGACCATCCACCCCGACGACCTGCCCGTGCTATGGGCCAAGGTGGAAGCGGCCCTCGATCCCGTCGACCCGCTGCCGTACGCAGCGGAATATCGGATCATTCGCCCAGACGGGGCGCTGCGGTGGATCGAAGCGCACGGCATCGCCATGTTCGAGGGCGAGGGCGGGAACCGGCGGGCCGTGAACTTCGTCGGCACGGTCGCCGACATCACCGACCGCAAGCAGGCCCAGGAGGCGCTGCGGCTGAGCGAGAACAAGTATCGACAGCTGTTCGAGAACATGGTCGAAGAGGTGCATTTCTGGCAGATCATCCGTGACGATGCCGGGGCGATCCAGACGTGGCGGCTGGTGGATGCCAATCCGCCGACGCTCAAGACCTGGGGCAGGGGCTCGGTCGAAGAAATCAGGGGAAAAACCACGGATGAAATATTTGGCCCCGGTGCAACGGAGCATTTTTTGCCGGTCGTGCAGAAGATCATGGCCGAAGGCATTCCGTACTCCTTCGAGGACTATTTCCCCAATCTCGACAGGCATTTCCGCTTTACCAGCGTTCCTCTCGGGGACCACTTTATAACTACCGGCGCCGATATCACCGATATCAAGAAGGCCGAGCAGGCGCTGCGACTGTCCGAGGAGAAGTTCTCCCTGGCCTTTGCAAACAATCCGGCCGCCATTGCGATGACGCGGCTCGAGGACGGCCTGTTCCTGGACGTGAATGACACCTGGCTGGCAGTGAATGGGTACAGCCGGGATGAGGTGATCGGCGTTTCCGCCCGGAAATTGCCCATCTGGCCGAGTATCGGGGCCGCGACCCGGTTCGTTCAGGAACTGCGGGAAAAAGGCGCCCTGCGCGGGTGGGAGCAGGCGTTCCGAAAGAAATCCGGAGAGGTCTTCGTGGCACAGCTGTCCGCGCAGATCCTGACCGTGCGGGGCGAACAGGTGATCCTTTCGACCTTGGTGGACATCACCGAACGCAAGAAGGCCGAGGAGGCGCTGCGGGAGAGCGAAGAGCAGTTCCGCAACCTGGCTGATTCCATTCCTAACCTTGCATGGTGGGCAAACGGCGACGGCTACATCACATGGTACAACCGGCGCTGGTATGAGTACACCGGCACGACACCGGAGCAGATGGAAGGCTGGGGCTGGCAGAGCGTACATGACCCGGATGTCCTGCCGAAGGTCCTTGAGCGATGGAAGGCATCGATTGCCACCGGTCAGCCCTTTGATATGGAATTCCCGCTGCGTGGAGCCGACGGGATATTCCGCTCCTTCCTCACGCGTGTGCTGCCATTGAAGGATTCGGCCGGCCTGGTCCATCGGTGGTTCGGCACCAATACGGACATCTCTGCGCTGAAAGAGGCGGAAGAGGCACAGGGCCGTCTGGCGGCCATCGTTGAGAGTGCAGACGATGCAATCATCGGCAAGGACCTGAACGGCATTATTCAGACGTGGAATGTGGGAGCGGAGAATATCTTCGGGTACAAGGCGGAGGAGGTAATCGGCAAGTCTATTTCTCTGCTGATACCGCCGGGGCATATTGATGAGGTCCCCGAAATTCTCGCAAGGATCAAACAGGGAGAACATATCGAGAACTTCGAGACCCTGCGCATGCGGAAAGAGGGAACGATCATTCCCGTGTCCCTGAAATTCTCTGCCATCAGGGACGCAAGCGGAAAGGTGATCGGCGCGTCCAAGATCGCACACGACATCACCGAGCGCAGGAGGGCACAGGAGGCGCTGCGGGAGAGCGAAGAGAGGGTCAGGCGCAAGCTGGACAGCATCATTTCTCCCGAGGGCGACATCGGCGACCTGGACCTTGCCGACATCATCGACACCGGCTCGGTTCAGACCCTCATGGATGATTTCTACAAGCTCGCCCACATGCCCATGAGCATCATCGATCTGAAAGGCAGGATGCTGGTCGGCGTGGGCTGGCAGAAGATCTGCACCGAATTCCACCGTGCCCATCCCGAGACCTGCAGAAACTGCACCGAAAGCGACCTGCAGCTCTCCGCCGGCGTGCCCCCGGGAGAGTTCAAGCTGTACAAGTGCAAGAACAACATGTGGGACGTGGCCACGCCGATCGTCGTGAGCGGCAAGCAGCTGGGCAATCTCTTCATGGGGCAGTTCTTCTTCGAGGACGAGCCGCTGGATTACGATCTGTTCCGGGCGCAGGCCAGGCAGTACGGATTCGATGAAAAAGAGTACCTTGCCGCCCTCGAAGACGTGCCGAGGCTGAGAAGGACGGATTTGGACACGAGCATGGCGTTCTTCCGGAAGCTCGCCGGAGTCCTGTCAAAGGCGAGCTACGGTACCCTCAAACTGGCCCGGGTGCTGGCGGAGCGGGAAGCCCTGACCGATTCGCTGCGGGCGAGCGAGGAGCGGTTCCGCAGCATGTTCGAGCGGCATCAGGCCGTGATGCTCCTGATCGAGCCCGAGTCGGGGGCCATCGTGGACGCGAATGCTGCCGCCAGCCTGTTCTACGGGTATCCCCGCGAGCAATTGCGCGCGATGCGCATTCAGGACATCAATCAGCTTTCGAGCGAGGATGTTGACTCGGAACGGAAATCGGCTGCAGAAGAGAGGCGGAACTACTTTATCTTCCCCCACCGCCTCGCCGACGGCCGCGACCGCTGGGTCGAGGTGTATTCCACGCCCTTTGAAACGCAGGGCAGATCGCTTCTCTTCTCGGTTATTCACGACATCACTGAACGTAGGCGTGCCGAAGAAGCGCTGCATAAATCAGGCAGGGCGCTGAAGGCCGTCAGCAACAGCAGAGAGGCCGTCATCCGCGCCGAAGACGAAGCGTCATTCATGCATGATGTGTGCACGATCATCGTTGAAGACTGCGGATTCAGCATGGTCTGGATAGGCTACGCGGAAAACGACGAAGCGAGATCAGTTCGTCCCGTTGCGCACGCAGGCTTCGAGGAAGGCTATCTTGAAACGCTTCAGATCACGTGGGCGGACACCGAACGGGGCCGGGGCCCCACGGGCACGGCCATCCGCACCGGCGAACTCGCGGTCTGCAGGAACATGCTGACCGATCCCGTCTTCACGCCGTGGCGCGATGAGGCCCTCAGGCGCGGCTATGCATCCTCGATCGTCTTTCCGTTATGGGCTGACGACAGGGTGTTCGGAGCGCTCACCATTTACTCCAAGGAAGCCGATCCCTTCTCTGAGGAAGAGGTGAAATTACTAACTGAACTGGCTGACGATCTGGCTTATGGGATCACGACCCTTCGGACGGGAACTGCACGCAAAGCAGCGGAGACGGCGCTCCGGGACAGCGAGGCGCAGCTCAGGACCATTTTCGAGCAGGCCGCGGTCGGCATCGTGTACGCCGGGCTTGACGGGAGATTCGTCCGGTTCAATCAAAGGCTGGCGGAGATCACCGGGTATCCGCAGGAAGAGCTTCATCAGCTCACCTTCCAGACCATTACGCATCCCGACGACCTGGAGGCCGATCTGCTCCATATTCGCAGGCTGCTGGACGGAGAAATTTCCTCTTTCTCCATGGACAAGCGTTATGTCCGGAAGGATGGCTCTCCGGTCTGGGTCAACCTGGCCGCATCTCTCGTGCGGGACTTGAACGGCGAGCCCGGCTACTTTATCGCCATCATCGAGGATATCGAGGCGCGGAAGCGCGCCCAGGATCAGATACAGACGCAGGTCGAGGAACTGACGCGGCTCAACAGCGCCATGGTCGGCCGTGAGCTCCGCATGATCGAATTGAAGAAGGAAGTCAATGAGCTGCTCGGCCGGACCGGCCGGCCGCTTCGTTATTCTCTCGACTTCGAAAAGGGACAGTCGTGATCTTCACGCACCGCTGGATCATACGCTATGCTGCTGCCGTGGGAGCCGTTGCAACGGCTTTCCTGGTCTACGAGGCGCTCTCGCAGCTTGTCAGCGGACAATTACCCACCTACATCACGTTCTACCCCACGGTCATGTCCGTGGGCCTTCTGGCCGGCCTGGGACCGGGCCTCGCGGCCACCGCGATCGCGGGGCTGATCACGGCACACTGGATACTGCCGCCGTCAGGGCAGTTTGCCATCGAGAATCTCAAGGATGCCGTCGGCCTGGCCCTGTTCACGGGCATGGGCGTTTTCATGAGCGTCGTCGCTGAGCTCTACCGGCGCGCCCGGCTGAGAGCTGCATCTCAGGAAGAACAAATTGCCCGGCTGGACGAGCAAAAGGTTCTGCGTCAGCATGCATTGGAGCGCTTCCTCATCGGAGGGGGATTCATTTTAGCGCTCGCGATATTAGCCGTGATCGCCCTGAAGATCCACCAGAACATGGCCGCCGAGGCGCAGGCGGACGTCCGGATGTCCCACACGCGCTCGGTCATCCAGGAACTGGACCTCCTGCTCTCCGGTCTGCAGGAGGCGGAGACGGGACAGCGCGGCCACCTGATCACCGGAAGAGAAGAATATCTCCAGGACTATAACAAGGCAGTGACGCAGATCGGATCGATGCTGGACTCGCTCGATCATTTGACCCGGGACGACCGGGTGCTGCGGCCGTACCTGTCCTACGTCGAACCCCTGGTCCGCGATAAACTGGCCGAGCTGAAGCAGACGATCGACCTGCGGAGGTCCCGGGGATTCCAGGCCGCGCTCGCTGTCGTGTCCACGGACAGGGGCAAGGCCGTCATGGACGAGATCCGCAGGCGGATCGACGAGTCCCGGACAAAAGAACAGAGTCTTTTGCGGGAACATATCGCTGCGGAAGAGATTCGCGCGGGCGGCACCACAAAGGCGCTCATTGCGGGGGGCCTCCTGAGCGCTATTATCCTGAGCACAGTCTTCCTGTTCCTGATGAGGGAAAACACCCGACGCAGGGTGGCGGAAGCCGGTATGCTCAGGTACCAGGACAACCTGCAGGAGCTGGTGGCAAGCCGCACGGCTGAGCTGGCCAGGGCCAATGAGCAGCTTGAACGGGAGGTCCACGAGCACAAGCAGGTCAGGGAGACGCTCCGCCAGTTGAACGCCGAACTGGAGAAGCGCGTGGAGGCGCAGACCGCGGAGATCCGCCGAACAAACGAATCGCTCGAACAGCGCATCGCCGAGCGCACGACCGAGCTGCAGGCCGCCAATAAGTCTCTGCTCGATTCCCGCCGGGCGACCCTCAATCTGATGGAAGACGCCGTCATAGCCCGCACCCGTGCAGAGGAGGCGAACGTCGAACTGCAGCGCGAAGTGAACGAACGCAAGCGCGCGGAGAGGGATCTGGAGGAAAAGAGGCTGGCCCTGGAGCGGAAGGCCGCGGAACTCGCGGCAGTGAACAAGGAGCTGGAGACGTTCAGCTATTCCGTGTCGCACGATCTGCGGGCTCCCATCAGGCATATCGCCGGGTTCGTCGAATTGTTGCATAAGAATGCCGCGGTCACCCTGGATGAAAAGAACAAGCACTACCTCGGTGTGATAGCGGAATCCACGAAGCTGATGGGGAAGCTCATCGACGACCTCCTGTCATTCTCCCGGACCGGGAGGATGGGAATCAACCGGCAGAAGGTCGACACGAACGAGCTGGTGCGGTCGACGATCTACAGCCTGGGCAGCGAGACCCGGGAGCGCGGGATCGACTGGGCCATCGCGTCTCTGCCCGAGGTCTTTGCCGACCCCGTCCTCCTGAAGCTGGTATGGACGAACCTGGTGTCGAATGCCCTGAAATTCACCCGCCGCTGCGAAAAGGCAAGGATCGAGATCACGGCCGAGGAAAAGAACGGGGAAAGCATTTTCCGAGTGAAGGACAACGGCGTGGGCTTCGATATGAAATACCAGAACAAGCTCTTCGCGATCTTCCAGCGGCTGCACCGGCCGGAGGATTTCGAAGGCACCGGCATCGGGCTCGCGAACGTGCAGCGCATCGTTCACCTTCACGGCGGAAAGGTCTGGGCCGAAGGGGTCCCCGGCGAAGGAGCGACATTCTATTTTACTATCCCGAAACAAGATATTCCGAATGGAGGCTGACCATGGTTGACCTGAAGCGGATCCTGCTGGTCGAGGACAATCCGAACGACGTCGAGCTTGCGCTGGCGGCATTATGCGATTATAATCTGGCAAACGAGGTGGTCGTCGCGAAGGACGGCGTCGAGGCGCTCGATTATCTGTACCGGCGAAACGGTTTTTCGGAACGGCATGAAGGGCACCCCGCGGTCGTGCTGCTCGATCTGAAGATGCCGAAAGTGGACGGGATCGAGGTGCTCAGAACCGTAAAAGGCGATGAGAAGCTGAAAATGATCCCCGTCGTCATGATGACCTCGTCACGGGAGGAGCGGGACCTCGTTGAGAGCTACCGGCTCGGAGTGAACGCATACGTGGTCAAACCGATCGAATTTACCGAGTTCATGAAGGCCGTGCGGGAGCTCGGCGTGTTCTGGGCTGCCATCAACGAGCCGCCGCCGGCCTGCATCGCGAGAAAGAGGTCGTAACCACGGGTCCGCTGCGCGGACACACAGATAAGGCAGTCACTTGCTTTCTGTTTCTCCCCAGAATAGAAAGAAAATTTACCACGAAGAGCAGGTCGCGCACGAAGTTATTAAACGTCTCATAAACGGACTGAATATCATTGTCCATGGCTCTATCCTCCACGTTCGTCATTCCGGGCTTGACCCGGAATCCAGTGGCTTTTCTATGAGACCCTGGATTCCTGCTTTCGCAGGAATGACATGCAAAGTGGTTAAGGTTAACGGGTTCTTGTTCCGGATCGTCCGGATTTAAGCTATGACCGAAAAACTCCGCATATTGAACCTCGAGGACAGCGAGAACGACTCCGAGCTGCTCCAGGCCACGCTCGAAGCGTATGGGATCACCTGCGACCTCGTCCGCGTCGAGACGAAAGAGGCCTATGTCGGTGCGCTCAAATCGGGCCTCTTCGATTTTATTCTGGCCGACTACTCGCTTCCGGGATTCGACGGGCTTTCAGCGCTGCAACTGACCAGGGGGAAATATGATCTGCCCTTCGTCTTCGTCTCGGGAGAGATCGGCGAGGACCTGGCAATCGAGGCCGTCAGGCAAGGCGCCACGGATTATGTCCTGAAGAACAGGCTGGACAAGCTTGGGCCGGCGGTCAAGCGCGCGATCCTCGAAACCAAAGAGCGGGCCGACCGGAGAGCTGCGGAAGAAGAGCTCCTGCGCACGAAGGAACGGCTGCAGAGCACGCTCGAGAGCATCACCGACGCGTTCTTCACGCTGGACCGTGAATGGCGCTTCACCTATGTCAATACGGAGACGACACGGCTGTTCAGGCAGGACCGCGACCATCTGCTCGGAAAGAGCTTCTGGGGGGTCTGCCCGGCCGAGGCCGGCTCTGATTTCAAGCAGCAGTTCAACCGCGTCCTGAGCGAGAACGCGGCGATCGCCTTCGAAACCCCTTCTCCCATCTTCGGCGCCTGGGCGGAGGTGAGGGTCTATCCCCTGGATAACGGAGTTTCCGTCTACGTCCATGACATCACGGAGCGGAAGATTGCCGAGCAGCGCCTCAGGGTCACGAACGACCTGCTCAAGCTGTTCACGCGGAAGACCTCGCTCAAGGAATATCTCGAGGAGGGCGTGGAGCTTATCCGCGCGTGGAGCGGCTGCCGCCAGGTCGGCGTGCGCCTCGTGGACGGGTCGGGCTGCATACCCTATGTCGCGAGCGAGGGCTTCAGCACCGAGTTCCTCAGGTCGGAGAACGCGCTGACCATCGGGAACGACCAGTGCGTCTGCACCAGGGTCATTGCCGGGCTGTCCGCGCAGCGGGGCGTCCCGGTCATGACGGACAACGGATCGTTTTACAGCAATGACTTCCAGCAGTTCATGAGCGGTCTAACCGCTGATGAGCGGGCGGGCTTCCGGGACCTGTGCGTGCGGTCCGGATTTACCACGGTCGGCGTCATCCCGGTCAAATACCGCGAACATATCCTCGGCGCCGTCCATCTCACGGACCACCGTCCCGGCCTGCTGCCGCTCGAGAACGTGGAGTTCGTCGAACGCATGGCATTCATCATCGGCGAGGCGGTCTACCGGTTCGGGATCGAGGAAGAGCTCCGGACCAACTACGATGCGCTTCGGGATTCGGAGGCGCGTTACCGGAGCCTGATCGAGGGAGTCCATGACATCATCTTCACCGTCAACCAGGACGGGGCCATCGCTTCCCTGAGCCCCGCCTTCGACAGGATCTCCGGATACGCGCGGGAGGAGTGGATCAACAGGCATTTTACCGAACTGGTCCATCCCGAAGATACCTCGCGGGCACAGGCGATGTTCAGCAGGGTCCTGAACGGCGAGGTCCTCCCGCTGTTCGAGCTGCGGACCCGGACAGCGTCGGGAGAGTACCGGCACATGGAGTTCAAGATAACGACGGAGCGCCATCCGGGCGGCACGATCTTCGGCATCGCGCGCGATATCACGGAGCGCAAGCTCGCGGAAGAGGAGCGGGCGCGGCTGGTCTCGGCAATCGAGTCGGCGGTCGAGGCCGTGGTGATCACCGCGCCGCCGACGGGCGTCATCCAGTACGTGAACCCGGCCTTCGAGCAGATGACGGGCTACCCGAAAGAGGAGGCCGTGGGCCGCACGCTTCATTTCCTCGAAAGCGGCAGGCACGATGACGCATACTACACCGGGCTCAGGGACGCGCTCACGCGGGACGGCTCCTGGAAGGGCAGGCTCATCAACAAGAAGAAGGACGGCGCTCTGTATTTCGAGGACTGCACTGTCTCGCCCGTCAGGAACCAGGCCGGGGAGATCGCCAACTACGTGTATCTCAAGCGGGACGTCACCGAGAAGCTGCGGCTCGAGGCGATCGCGGAATCGGTCAACGCCATGGACAACATAGGCTACATCTTCTCCGGCGTCCGGCACGAGATCGGCAATCCGATCAACTCCCTCAACATGGTCCTCGGCATCCTGCGCGAGAAGCTGGACACCCTGCCGCCGGAGGCGGTCAAGACGTACCTGGGACGGATGGCGGAGCAGGTCGAGCGCGTCGAGTACATCCTGCGCTCGCTCAAGAGCTTCAACCTCTATGAGACCCAGCAGCCGCAGAATGTCCGTCTGTTGTCTTTCATGGACAGCTTTCTGCCGCTGGTCAGGAGCGACATGGAGAAAAAGGGCATCGCGATCGAGACCGCATTCGAGCCCGGCGCGGAATGGGTGACCGCGGACCCCCGCGCGCTCCAGCAGGTGCTCCTGAACGTGATCACCAACGCGGTTGACGCCGTGGACGGGCGGCAGGACCCCGCAATCCGCATATCGGCGAGCGCGCCGGGCGGCATGGTGCGCATCCGCGTAGAGGACAACGGGTGCGGGATCCCCGAAGACAAGCTTGCGAACCTGTTCAAGCCCTTTTATACTTCAAAGATCAACGGAACGGGCCTCGGCCTCGTGATCGTAAGGAAGATGCTCAGCATGATGAAGGGCAGCATCGAGATCGAGAGCCGGCAGGGCGCGGGCACCACCGTGGTGATATCGGTTCCGGAGGGACTTGATGAAGGACGGTAGCATGAAACGGACGCTCCTGGTCATCGATGACGACCGCCTGTTCGGCGAGGCGGTGCGGGACTTCATCGCCAGCGACGGGATCGAGGTGCTCCTGGCACACAAGGCAGCCGACGGGCTGACGCTCTGCTCGCTCAGGAAGGTGGACGTGGTCGTGCTCGACCAGCAGCTTCCCGATGCTGTCGGCCATACCCTGTGCCCCGACATCCTGAAATACAACGACCAGGCCAAGATCATCTTCTCCACGGCCTACCCGAGCTTCGACAACGCCGTGAAGGCCATCCGCGCCGGCGCCCACGACTACCTGTCAAAGCCCTACGATCTCGCTGAGCTGGCCCTGGCCATCAAACAGGCCTTCCGGACCCTGGACCTGGAGCGTGTCGAGCAGGTCCAGGACTACGAGCGCTCGCGCGAGAAAGAGGGCGCGGTCCTGATCGGGGGAGAGGGCATTGCCGATACGGTACAGCTCGTCGAGATCGCGGCGTTCACCGGGTCCCCCGTGCTGATCACCGGGGAGACGGGCACGGGCAAGAACCTCGTGGCAAAGGCCATCCATTACCGGAGCAAGTCGGCCGGGGACCCGTTCATCAGCATCAATTGCGCGTCGCTCCCGGAGAATCTCATCGAGGCCGAGCTGTTCGGCTACGAAAAAGGCGCGTTCACCGGCGCCGCCGGCGCGAAGAAGGGGCTGATCGAAGTCGCGGAAGGGGGCACGCTTTTTCTTGACGAGATCGGCGAGATGCCCGTGCAGCTCCAGGCGAAACTGCTGAGCGCTATCGACGACAAGAGCATCCGCAGGATCGGCGGCACCTCGTCAAAACCGGTCAACGTCAGGATCATTGCCGCGACGAGCGTGGATCTGGAGAAGGAGCTCGGCAGATCGTTCCGGAAGGACCTCTACTACCGTCTCTCCGTGGTCCGGATCCATATTCCGCCCCTCCGGGAGCGCAGGGGAGACATTCCCCTTCTCTGCTCCCACCTGATCAAGACCATAACGAACCATCCCCTTGAGATCCCGGACCGCGAGATGGCGCAGCTCGTGAAATATGACTGGCCCGGCAACGTGCGTGAACTCAGGAATGTGCTCGAACGGGCGTCGCTTACCCAGAAAGGGACCGTTCTGGAACCGTCGCACCTGCTGGAAAGGCCGGCGGGAAATCAGGCCGATGGTTCATCGCCCGATCTGCAGGGCATGGACATCAAGACCCTCGATGAATGGGAAAAGGAGATCATCCGTGCGGCCCTCTCCCGGCTCTCGGGCAACCTCACGCAGACCGCGAAGGCGCTCGCAATATCCCTCTCGACGCTCAAGAGAAAGATCCGGGAGTATCACATCATGTACAAATAGGCTATTGGCCTCTGTCCTTTGCTGCGGAAGCCTCATCACTTCTTCAGGAAATTCCTTTTTTGAGGATTTATCCTGTCCATTCTGCTTCTCACCATCGTGCCGCCTGTTCTAAATCCGTCTTCTGTCTCATCCTTTTGAAACAAAATTGCCTGCATAAACTAAAATGGACCGTTCAAAATAGCTTTTTTAGGTTTTTTGTATAGCAGCTTTATCCAATACATTGATTTAATAGAACTCTCTATTGCCTAACGTTAAGGCATCAGTATTGCACTATGTAGTAGTACTTCTATCCATTGCCCAATGGCAGGGTGATGGAAAGCAGGCAATGAACATGAAAAATATCCTCATTCTTGACGATAACAATGACATCCTGAAGGCCCTGCAGCTCGGGCTGTGCGCCTGCTTGAAGGACTGCAATGTCCTGACGGCCCTGAACGGGGAAAAAGGCGGGGAGATCCTGAAAGATACGGCCGTTGACCTGATCGTTACGGACCTCGACATGCCTGTGAGCAATGGGTTCCGTTTCATCGAGAAAACAAGGCGCGATCATCCATCGGTCCCCGTGTATGTGATGGCGGGAAACTGTCTGCCCAGCGTCAGGGAGCGCTTGAACGCGCTCGGCGTCAGGCGGGTCATTGCAAAGCCCTTTCCGTTCGAGAACCTGGCGGCCATGATCACGGAAGAACTGAAGCTGGACAAAATGTCATCCATCCCGGGAGAAGCAGGGAACGCCTGAGCCGTGACGCCGATGCCGTAATTCACTTTGTCCTTTTCGGTCTTGAGCGCCTTTTGTTCTTCGGCAAAGGCGTTGCTCGTCAGCACGAGGACTGCCAGGACAACAATCGCTTTGATTGTAAAAAGAATTTCTTTCCGCATACTCTTTTTCAGCACGCTGACCACAGCGCAATGAAATTTCAAACCCGCCGTCGGTTCTTCCCTAATATGTATTCATGCTGAGCGAAATGCGCCCTCGGAAGCAAAAAAAATAATAAAATATTCTTGACACGGCCAGGCAAGAATGGTATTAATGAAAACGGTTATCAATATCAATTATGAAACCAGCCGTTGACAAATTATCTGAGTACCTTGCGGGCCAGGGGCTTAAATCCACGAGCCAGCGCGACACGATATTTAATATTTTCGCAAAGGCACGGCAGCACCTGAGCGCCGATGAACTATATGCCCGTGTGAAAAAATCAAACCCCGGCATCGGCTATGCTACGGTTTACCGTACTCTAAGGCTGCTGGCTGAAGCCGGTCTTGCCGAGGAGTGTAGGTTTGAGGACGGCTTCTCTCGCTTTGAGTATAAGGATACGGACACTCATCACGACCACCTGATTTGCACCAGATGCGGCAAGATCATTGAATTTGAGAACGAGAGTATCGAAGCGCTGCAGCACGACGTTGCGAGGGAAAACCGGTTCAAAGTACAGAGCCATAAAATGGAAATCTATGGCCTATGCGCGGTGTGCCAGCAGCAGAAAGGCAAGTAGCGTGAGATACAAGGCACGAGAAATGACTTGTCATGGCAATCGACCGAAGGGATAATCAGAATCTCACGGAAAAAGATTGCTTGCACTTTCCTCCTCGCAAGATCCTCTTTTTGCAGTTGGAAGCTCCTCTGTCGGTTGAAACGTTCAGTGGAATCATGCCGGAAATGATCCATCGCGTAGTTTCCCGTTAATCGTAAATGACGTGAATGAAAGAGACTTTTTTGGGTCACTTGATGAAATTGAATGTCAGTATCATTATGAGACCTTCGATAAATAGTATCGTGGTCACAAGCCGGCCCGAAGCAATCAAGGGCCTCTATAGAGAAAGGAGCAATAACATGGGTAAGATGTCTTCCCTGAAGGGTATCGTACTCGCGCTCACCGTAATGTGGATTGCGGGATGCAGCAGTGAAGCGCGAACATCCCAAAACAGCCAGACCGACCCGGCATCCCAGGATAGCTCGCCACTGGTTCGTGAGGACGGTCGAGTTCGCGTTCCAGACGCCTCGCCGCTGCGTAAGTCGCTCCAGCTCGCCACTGTCGAGGAACAGTCGGTCGAACGCCCCCTCGTGGTGCCGGCGGTGGTTGAGGTAGACCCGGCCAAGCTGATCAAGGTCGTGCCGCCGTTGTCGGGAAGGATCGTACAAATGCATAAGCGTCTCGGAGATGCGGTAAAGGCCGGCGATGCGCTCTTCACCCTTGATTCAGCCGACATGGCCCAGGCCTACAGCGATGCCGCCAAGGCCCAGGCCGCCCTGGGCATGGCAAAACGGAATCTGGAGCGTCAGCAGGAACTTTCCAAAGCTGAAATCTCCGCCCGCAAGGACAGGGAGCAGGCCGAGAGCGACTACAGCCAAGCGGTCAGCGAGTCGGAGCGGGCCAAGGCGCGACTGTCCCTGTTGAGCGGCGCCCTGGGTGACGGGAACGGACGCCAGTACACACTACGCTCACCCATTGCAGGACACGTGATCGAACTGACAGGAGCGCAGGGCGGCTTCTGGAATGATACCAATGCCCCGATCATGACGGTGGCCAATCTCTCCACGGTGTGGCTCACCGCCAGCGTTCAGGAAAAAGACCTCGCATCCGTCTTTGTCGGACAAGCCGCCAAGATCACCTTCAACGCGTACGACGGGGAATCAATCAAAGGCAGGGTGCACTATGTGGGCGAAGTGCTCGACCCGGATACCCGCACCGTCAAGGCGCGCATTGCCATCGACAATGCCGCCGGACGGTTCCGGCCAGGCATGTTCGCAAATGTCACCTTCAGCGGCAAAGCCCACCACGCGGCCGTCGTTCCCGCGACAGCGCTGGTGCAGAGCGGTTTCAACACCCGCGTGTTCGTCGAAACATCTTCCTGGCAATTCGAGCCGCGTATCGTCAAGACCGGCGCACAGATGGGCGACCTTGTCGAGATCGTGTCCGGGGTGAAAGCCGGTGAGCGCATCGTGGTAAGGGAGGGAGTGCTTCTCAATGATTGAGCGTCTCGTCAATCTTTGCTTCAACCGGCGCGGCATCGTCGGGCTGGTGTTCGTCTTTGCTGCGCTTTATGGCTGGTACAGCTGGACGCAGCTCCCCGTCGAGGCCTATCCCGACATCTCCGACGTCAGCGCCCAGGTCATCACCCAGGTCCCGGGCCTTGCGGCCGAGGAAGTTGAGCAGCAGATCACGATCCCGCTCGAGCGCGAAATCATGGGCACCCCCGGCATGCACGTCATGCGTTCGAACAGCACCTTCGGGCTGTCGCTCATCACCGTCGTATTCAAGGATGGTGTCGAAGACTACTGGTCGCGCCAGCGCCTGCAGGAGCGGATCAGCGGCGTCACGCTGCCCTATGGCGCGCAGCCCGGCCTTGACCCGATGACTTCGCCGATCGGTGAGATCTACCGCTACACCCTCGAATCCAAGACACGCGACCTGCGCGAATTGTCTGAGCTTCAGTTCTGGAAAGTTATACCCCGCTTAAAGCAGGCCTCCGGCGTTGTCGACGTCTCAAATTTCGGCGGCCTTACAACTCAGTTTTTGCTTGAGTTCGATCCGGCCAGGCTGACCAAGTATACCATTTCGCTCGGTCAGATTACCCAGGCGATCAACGCGAACAACTCCAATGCAGGCGGCAGCATTATGGATCGCGGAGAGCAGGGCTTCGTAGTGCGCGGCGTGGGCCTGATCAACGGTCTGGAAGACCTTGGCAACATCGTGGTTACCCAGAAGAACGGGGTGCCGGTATTGATCAAGAACCTCGGCGAGGTCAAGCTCGGTCATCAAGAACGGCGCGGCGTTCTGGGCAAGGACGATAACCCGGACGCGATCGAGGGCATCACGTTGATGTTGAAGAACGAAAACCCCTCGCGCGTGCTGGAAGGCGTTCACGAGGCGGTCTGCGACCTGAACGAGAACATCCTGCCCAAGGATGTCAAGGTCGTGCCCTACCTCGACCGCACGAACCTGGTTCATACCACGGTCACTACGGTCGGCAAAACGCTCCTCGAAGGAATGATTCTGGTCACCCTCGTGCTGATGCTCTTTCTCGGCAGCCCGCGGGCGGCCCTGATCGTTGCCGTGACGATTCCGCTGTCGCTTTTGACCTCCTTCATCTTCATGCATCACTTCAATATCCCGGCGAACCTGCTGTCGCTGGGCGCCATCGATTTCGGCATCCTCGTGGACGGCGCCATCGTCGTGCTCGAAAACATCCTGCGGAAACGCGAAGAGGATGAAGGCCGCACACTCACCGCTCGCGATGTCATGACTGCCGCGCTGCAGGTTACCCGGCCGATGTTCTTCGGTATGCTGGTCATCATCACCGCCTACCTGCCGTTGTTCGCCTTTCAGCGGATCGAGTACAAGCTGTTCTCGCCCATGGCCTATGCGGTCGGTTTTGCGCTTCTGGGCGCGCTGGCCGTGGCGCTGATGCTGATTCCCGGGTTGGCGTACCATGCCTATCACAGGCCGCGCCGCGTTTTTCACAACCCGCTGCTTGAAAAACTGACGCCGCGATATGAAGCGCTCCTGTCCCGCATCCTGGACCGGCCCAGGAAGGCCATTGCCGCGTTCGCAATTACTCTGGTCGCGGTCATTGTTTTGGGAACTCTGATCGGCCGGGATTTCCTGCCCTATCTCGATGAGGGATCGATCTGGCTGCAGGTGACGCTGCCGCCCGGCATATCCCTTGAGAAGGCATCGGAAATGTCCAATGATCTGCGCAGGGCAACGCGGGAGTTCAATGAGGTCTCCTACATAGTCACCCAGCTCGGCCGCACCGACGACGGCATGGACCCCTTTACGCCTTCCCATATTGAAGCGATCGTCGGCCTGTATCCCTACAACACCTGGAAATCGGGGTTGACCAAGCAGGAGCTGATCGAGATGATGTCCGTGCGTTTCAAAAAGCTCCCCGGCGTTCAGGTCGGCTTTACGCAGCCGATCTCCGACATGATCCTCGACAAGGTGGCGGGGGCCCACAGCGAGCTCGTAGTGAAAGTCTACGGCAACGACTTCAAGGAGTCGCGCCGCATTGCCAGCGACGTGGTGCGGGTGCTCAAGACGGTCCCCGGAGCGCAGGATGTGGCCATCGATCAGGAGCCGCCTCTGCCCCAGGTGCGTATCACGGTCGATCGCAATGCTGCGGCCCGCTACGGGATCAACGTGGCCGACATTGCCGACCTGATCGGCACCGGCATTGGCGGAAAGCCGATCGCGCAGCTTTTTGTCGAGGAGCGGCACTATGACATCGGCGTGCGCTTTGCCAGCGAAACGCGCAGCGATCCGGAGGCTATCGGAAACCTGGTTCTGACTTCAATGACCGGCGCGCGCATTCCTCTGGCGCAGGTCGCTACGATCCGGCTCGATGACGGCGAAAGTACTATCACACGGGAAATGGGCAAGCGCCACTTGACCGTGCGGCTGGACCTGCGCGGCCGCGACCTGGCGTCGTTCCTCGACGAGGCGAAGAAGAAGATAGACTCGGGCGTCAAATTCGACCACTCCCGCTTCCAGATCACCTGGGGCGGCCAGTTCGAGAACCAGCAGCGAGCTCAGGCCCGCCTGGCTTTGATCCTGCCGATGGTGCTGGCGCTGATGTTCCTGCTCCTGTTCGGGGAATTCCGCAACCTGCGCCACCCGGCGCTGATCCTGCTCGCCGTGCCGCTGGCTGCGCTGGGCGGCCTCATCGCATTGTTCCTCCGAGGCATGACGTTGAACGTCTCGAGCGCGGTCGGCTTTATCGCTTTGTTCGGTGTGGCCGTCCTGAACGCCATCATCATGATTGCCAACCTGAACCGCCGGAAAAGCGAGGAAGGCATATCGCTGAAGGACGCCGTTCTGAACGGCGCCCGCGAACGACTGCGCCCGGTGCTGATGACCGCAACCGTTGCGGCGCTGGGTCTGACCCCTGCCGCCCTGGCCCATGGTCTGGGCAGCGATGTTCAGCGACCGCTCGCAACCGTTGTGGTCGGAGGCCTGGTCACCGCAACCGCGCTGACCTTGCTGCTGCTGCCGGCACTCTATTTCGGGATAGAACAATGGAATGAGAACGCCGACCGGAAGCGCTCTCAGAGCGACGCCGCTGCCGGGTCAGCCACACCATAAGAAGGAGAAATCAATGCGACGTTACAAAACTCAAAAAATTAACGCAGTCCGTGTCGCACTCGTTTTTATGCTATTGACATCAGCGCCTGCATGGGCAGAGACGGCAAACACTGCTCCGCCTGAAGGGACGGCAATCCCTTCCGCTCCGACGGTGACAATGGCTGCGGCATCCGTTTCGCGCAAAGTCACCTTTCGCGAATACCTGCAGGCGGTGGAACAGAACAGTCTCGATCTACAAAGTCAGCGCGAGAATGTGACCAGCGCACAAGCAGGCGTATCGATCGCGGGCGTACGTCCTGATCCGCAATTGACAGCCGGTATCGATTCTAAAGAGCTTTATGGCCCTAACAAGCCGAATGCGTCGACGGCGACAACAGCCGGGATAGCCATCACCCTCGAAACGGCCGGCAAACACGGTAAGCGTATACGCGCTGCTGAAAGCAACGTTAAACTGACGGAGGCCAACGTGGGGGATTTTATGCGCCAGCTTGATCTGGACTCGGCATCGGCATTTGTCGAAGCGTGCCGGACCCAGGAAGCCTTGGCTCGTAAGCAGTCCAGCCTCCAATCGTTTCAGGCTGTCGTACATGCGAACGAGACCCGTTTCAAGGTTGGTGATATCGGCATGCTGGAGCTTCGCCAGTCTCGCGTTGAGGCCGATCGCTTCGCGGCTGATGTCACCTCAGCAGGCGCCGATGCAAGCGCCGCGCTCATCAATCTTTCGGGGCTGCTTGGAAAACGATTTGACGCAGTTTTTCCGGAAGGCGCTGTCGATTGCGAACTCAAAAAGGAGCCTTTTCGATTTGAGCTCGATGACCTGATAAGGCAAGCTCTGGAAAACCGCAACGACGTTCGCGTCGCCAAGGCTGCCGTGGAAAACGCACAGGCCAACCTGGATCTGACACGTGCCAACCGTTGGATTGACCCGGTCGTCAACGTCGGGCTCATCAACACGCCGCGCGTGAATCCGGTTTATGACGGCGCCGGCGCCGTGACCAATTCTCCGGCCGAACGCTCGCAGACACTGGGGCTGACCGTAACTATTCCAATCCCGTTCTCGCGGCTGCAGCGCGGCGAATTGATCCAGGCGGGAACGGCATCAAGACAGGCCCGGCTTCAACTGGATTCGATTCTGCTCAAGGCTGACACGGATGTGCGTGCGACTTACACGCAGTACGAGGCAGCCGCAAAAAATGTTGCAAGCTACTCCGAGCATGTGTTGTCCGATGCCGACAATGTGCTGGATGGGAAACGAACCGGTTATCGCCTGGGAGCTGCTTCGCTTTTAGATCTGCTGGAGGCCCAGCGAACAGCCGACGACGTCTATCTATCATACCTGCAATCCCTCGCCGACCTGGCCAATGCCACGGTGAGGCTGCAACTTAGCGCGGGCATGCGGCCGGCTCTGTGATCCTGAGAACATCTACAAATTGACCCCAATCAGGGTAGCCTATTGAGAGTTGGATTTAATGTTTCGACCAGACTTCGTCGGGATTTCGATCTATCGCAACCTGGGTGATTTTAGGTGAAACATGGTTACGAATTGCATTTACAACAAGTGTCGGTAAGATAAAGGGCCTTCTTATTCAAGCAGATAAAGTCGATTCCGTGCATGCCCCGCGGCCGCGCGCGAGTCTCTTCATCTGCCGTAAGAGGCTTGCCGAATGACTTCCGGATGTGAAGTCTGCGGTCCTTCCCTCATCCCTGGTGATACCCCTCTCCATGC
>DATIZR010000068.1 GCA_035516965.1 Nitrospirota bacterium | reverse complement strand
AGATTACACAGATTAAATCAGGCCGGAAATTACTGGTTTTAAAATCTGCGTCCATCTGCCTGTGCCCTCGTTTTGGCAACAGCAGGGTACGACATCTGCGGATAGATTGTTATTTCACGTCTTCTGAAGGTTTTCATGCCGCGTAGTTACCTTCGATGTTAAAGACTCGATCCGGAAGATGTGATCGTAGGCTTTACGGAAGGCAAAAATAGAAATGGCGGCCCTTATGATGGTCCGCCCGGGGTGCTCGGGGGTCCTGTACAGCACGACTGATCTGCGAGGTCTAATTCACGGGGAGGTGGAAGATGCCTGCATCGAGGCTGCTGGGAGATGTGCTTCATGAGTACCATGAGGGGAAGAAGAACGGCGCGCTCTTCGTCGCGGTGAAGGAGAAGACCGACAACCTGATCCGGATCTTCTTTCAGAACGGCGAGATCAGGCACCTGAGCTCCGGTCAGTGCAGCGGCAAGGACTGCCTGGAGATCATCGACTGCTACGAGTTAACCACGGCCTATTTCATGAAGGACATGAAGGCCCCGGCAATAACATCGGACCTGCCGCCTACGGAGCAGATCATCGACCAGTTCCGCAGGTCGGGCCGGTCGGTCATGATGCAGTGACTTCTGCGGATAGAATGGATTCTAAGATATTTTATCCACAGATTACGCGCCCTGCACTCGCGAGTCCGCTCGTAAGCGCTGGGTGCAGGCAGATTTACGCAGAGAGGATATGAACCACTAAGTCTTTTGCTCTTTCTGTGACATCTGTGACATCTGTGATATCTGCGGATAGAATAGATTCTAGCTAAAGAAATGAAACGGATCATCGTCGACATCGACAACACACTCTGGGATTTCGCCGGCTCCTTCTGGAAAAAGGTCCGCCATCTCGGCGTGCCGCGGCCGTCGGAATGGCAGGTGGATTTCTGGAAGGACTTTTTCACCTTCGAGCAGTTCCTGCGCTATATCGACGAGGTGCACGAGGAGCAGGATGCCGGCGCCTTGCCGTTCCCCGGAGCCGCTGATTTCCTCTCCGCGCTCAGGACCGGCGGGCTCCGTATAACGATCGCGAGCCACAGGGATCCGGCCAGGAGGGGGGCCACCGAAAGGTGGCTCAAGGCCCATGGCCTTGCCTATGACGAGCTCTATGTCGGCCCGGACAAGACCATCCTGTTCGATGACCATCAGGCGCTCGTGGACGACAGCTCAGAACTGCTCGATAAGGCGGCAAGCCGGGGGCTCATCGCCGCGGGGCTTCGCTATCCCTGGAACCGGGATTCCGGCCACTCCCTGTTCGAGAGCCTGGCCGAAGTCCTCGTCTATCTCAGACCGCGCTGCTGAACTAGGTAACACCGACGTAAAGTCGACAAGCACCGATGAAACCCGACGAGGAGACGTTGAGGCGACGGACATCGACGTAAAGGCGACAAAGACCGACGTGATTCGACGAAACCCGACGTAAGATCGACATACTACGACAAGAGTCGACAAACACCGACGAAACCCGACGAAAGGCGACGTAAAGCAGACAAAGATCATGACCGAACAAAAAGATCCTCATCGCGGAACGCGCATTCTCGTGATCGTGGCGGCGCTCGCGATCATCACGGGGGGCATCCATCAGGCGCAGTCGGTCGTGGAATGGCTTCTCTTTGCCGTTTTCCTGGCCGCCATCGGCGCGCCGTCGGTCCTCTGGCTCGAGCGGCACCGCATTCCCTATACCTACGCGGTCCTGCTCGTGGTGGCGGGCATGGCCGCTGTTTTCGCGGTCATCGGCGCGCTCGTGGGCACGTCCCTGAACAGTTTTTACGCCGACCTCCCGGAGTACCAGGCGCGCCTGCAGAAGCATGTTTCTTCGCTCCAGACGTTCCTGGCGGACAAGGGCATCCGGTTCGCGGACACGATCCGGTTCGACCCGATCACGCCGGAAACGGTAAGGCGCCTGACCGCCAGCCTGCTCGCCGGGCTGGGCTCGATGCTGTTCGAGATCTGCCTGGTGCTGCTCACCGTGACCTTTATCCTCCTTGAAGCCTCGAGCTTTCCCGCCAAGCTCCGCGCGGTCCTCGGGGACCCGAAAAAGGACTTTCACCTCTTCATGCGGTTCGTGTATGATATCAACCGCTACATGGCCATCAAGACGGTGATCAGCATGACGGCCGGCGTCCTGATCTGGATCTGGCTGTCGATCCTCGGCGTGGATTTTCCCATTCTCTGGGGTTTCCTCGCGTTCCTGCTCCACTATGTGCCCAATATCGGCGCCCTCATCTCCTCGGTGCCGGCGGTCCTTCTTGCCCTGATCCAGCTCGGGATCGGCCCCGCCGCGCTCGCGGCCGGCGGCTACCTGGCGGTCAATTTCATTCTCGGCAACGTGGTCGAGCCGATGCTCATGGGCCGGAGGCTCGGCCTGTCCACCCTGGTCGTCTTTCTCTCGTTGATCTTCTGGGGCGGCCTGCTCGGTCTTATCGGCGTGGTCCTGTGCATACCGCTGACCATGACCCTGAAGTTCGTCTGCGAGAACAATAAGAGCACGCAATGGATCGCGGTATTGCTGGGGCCCGAGATGTGCCCTGTGCCATCTCCGCCGGCAGCGGAAAAGGGAGCAGAGTCTTAACCGAGGGATGCGCCGATCGTCGAGATCAATAGCTGCAAATATTTCCGGGTCTTCTGGGTTTGATGGGGGCCGCTTTCATTCTGTTTGCATCCTCATGGGGTAAAGATTAGAATCGAAGTCACTGCATGGTTCCCATGCGAAAATTTAGCCAGGCGACCGAGGACGAGGGTTAAGCATTTTGGACTGCCTGCACCCAGCGTTTACGAGTGCCCGGCGCGAGTGCAGGGTGTCTGAGCCCGTAGGTTGGCGAGCCTGCGGCCAGCGTTTATGAGTGCAATGCGCGAATGCAGGCTGGTTCCGAAATGTACCGAGGACGACCGAGCCTGGCGTAAAGAATATTCGCCAGGCGCCCTTCTTTGGGTCACCTTTCTTTGGGCGCGCAAGAAAGGTGACGCGAGAAAAGCATTACGTGTATTCGGTAGTCATCGCTTCTCAGTCGAGAATATCGTCACCGCGTCGACTCTCGTCGATCCTAGTCGGTTCTCGTCGACGCTCGTGAGGTACATCAATGTCCGCTTGGTTCGTTCCCGCAGTAAAAGCAATATTGCCCTACGTGAGCGCGATCGTTGGAGCGGCGCTGCCGGTCTTTACCAGGAGAAAAAACGATGAGGCTGCCGCCGCGCAAGCAGAGCTTCTGCAGAAACAGATCGCGGAGCTGCAATCCGCCGCCTCGCAGAACGCGGTGCGCATTAAAGCGCTGGCCGAGCAGTTGCAGAAGACCGTAACCGCTCTTGAGCAGGGAGCGTCGGCCGCCGAATCGAGGCAACGGCGGACAGCTGCGCTTTGTATCGGAGCGGTCATTGTGTCCTGCATCGCTCTCGGCGTTTCGTTGATCGTGTTGTTTCGGCGATAGCAGGCTTTGTCCCCGCGTCCCGGCATCACCATGTCGGTTCTTGCGCCAGGGGAAGGGAAGGGAAGGGAAGGGGTAGAGCGAGGCGTGGGAATGTTAGGACGGGATACGTCACTTGAGGGAGTATGGGGCGAGATGACAAGAAAGTAGACCTTACGCTCGCAAGTCCCTTTACAAATGTCATTCTGCGCCCTTCTTTTGTCATTCTGAGCACAGCGAAGAATCTCGTCGTTGCTCAGGACAGGCGCCGCTAATTGAAAATGCAACAGTATGGACCTGACCCTGAGATGTTCTAAGAGGTCCTGAGCGAGGGAAAAGCATGAAATCTCTGGTACCAATCGAAGTGATTGAAAAGAAGATATTACTGATCGGCGGCCAGAAGGTAATGCTGGATAAAGATTTGGCGGGTTTATATGGCGTTACTACAAGCAACCTGAATAAAGCTGTTAACAGAAACAAGGACAGGTTTCCTGCAGATTTTATGGTTCAACTGAGCCTTGAGGAGTTCAACAACTTGAAGTTCCATTTTGGAACATCAAGTTGGGGCGGGACGCGGAAGCCTCCTCGGGCCTTCACGGAACAGGGGATAGCGATGCTTTCAAGTGTGCTCAACAGTAAACGCGCCATCCACGTCAACATAGAAATTATGAGGGCTTTCGTGAAACTGCGGGCGATGATGTCAACGCATAAAGACCTGGCAAGGAAGTTGAGTGAGCTTGAAAAGAAATATGACGGACAGTTCCAGATTGTTTTCGAGGCAATAAAGCAGATAATTGATGTTGAAGAAAAACCGAAAAGAAAGATCGGATATGTGAGTGAGCGCAGAGCTGTGTATCGGACAAGCGGGAAGAGGAGAATGTCAAAGCGCAAAACCTGACCCTCGCCGGCTCGCTTTCAACATGCTGGTCGCCCTGGGGCTTGATTATAAGGTCGTGACGAGGAAGGCGGCGTAGTTGGAATGTCAGAGCAATAAACCTGATCCTCGACGGGTCTAATTGAAGGTGCAATAGTATGGACCTGGCCCTGAGAAGTTCCGTTGGTATCAACGTCCCTAAGATGCCCACAAGGTGGCGGCGTAGGGGAAATGACAAGAGTAAAGACCTGAACCTCAGGCGCTTTTCATAGGTGCCCCTCAGGGGTCTACGTCGATGGCCGAGCGCAGGAAGGGGGAAGAACGATGAAACGGACCGGGAAGAGTCTGTATTCTGCCGCGGCGCTGGCGGCAATGGCGCTGTTCATGGGCGGGTGCGCCACCAGCCGGGGCATACTGGACGTACGGGTCGACGTCCCCGAAAATCCTTCGTCCGGAAAAGCGGTATCGATCGTGCGGGTGGTGGACAACCGGCATTTTGAGGAGGCGCCCCGCGACGCGTCCATTCCGTCGCTCAAGGACCGGGACATCGGCAACAGGGCGCTCACTTCCCGCGCGATCGCGCGCAAACGGAACACCTACGGCAAGGCATTGGGCGACGTTCTCCTGCCCGAGGGCCGGACCGTGGAGGGCCTGGTCAAGGAGGCCCTCACCCGGTCGTTCCGGGAAGCGGGCTACCGGGTAGTGGACAATGCCGGCGGTTCCGGGGAGGGAGCGCCGATTGAGGCGGAGATCGAACAGCTCTGGGGATGGATTACGCCGGGCTTCTGGTCCGCGTCCCTGCAGTTTGAGGCAAAAGTCAGGATCAAGGGGGACGTCCAGCCGTTCCAGGAAGGCAAGACCGTGCGCGGATATGTTCTTCTGCACACCCAGGGCGCGGGCAGCGGGCAGTGGCTGAATACCTTCAATAAAGGGCTGGATTCGCTTGTGCAAGAGGTAAAGAACGAACTGACGACGCGGTAGCGGGAGGAGCCTAAAAAAGCAGTGATGCCAAAACAGAAGACCTGGCACCCGGGATTAGATTCTCCGATTCCTGGTCTTTTATTCGTTCACTCTGAACCCTACGTGCTCTGTGAGCAACCATGCCCTATAACACCAAACTGGAAGAAAAGATCTACGCAGCGACCCAGCGCTGGAAGGACCTGGGCAAGAAGAAGATGTTCGGCGGCATCTGCTACCTGCTCAGGGGCAACATGTGCTTCGGCATCTGGAAGGACTTTCTGATCGTCCGGATGGACAGGGAGCAGGCTGAGAAGAGCCTGAAGCTGAAGAACGTCCGGCCCTTCGACATAACCGGCTCGGCCATGGCCGGATGGGTCACGGTGGAGGAGGCAGGGTGGCGGAGCGCGGCAAGGCTGGAGAAATGGCTCGCGATCGGGAAGGAGTTCGCCCGTACCCTGCCGGAGAAGAAGAGCAAAACGCCAAAGAACAAGACGTTAAAGGAGTATCAGGGCTAGGTGAGACCGTGCGGTTCTTCTTCTTAATTCATCCATCATAATTCTTACTTGTCTTTCGAAAAGAAGACGCTGCGCGAATACAGGCGGTGAAAAAGAAGGAAGACAAGAAAGGGAAACTGCCGATGGCCAGGAGAATATAAACATTCAATACCTGACCCTCAGGTGTTCTCGGTCTTGGTTTTCTCTGCGATCTCCGCGTGCTCTGCGAGAAAAAAAGTCTCCGAGCCAGGGAAGAAATACGAAATGCCAAGAGGAAAGGCCTGACCCTCACAGGAAGGACCTATGATGAAAAACATCATTCCCGGTAATGCCCGGACCTTGACACTTGCCGCGCTGGCTGCCGTGCTCATGCTGTCCGGCTGCGCTCTGCCCAAAGTACACCTTGATTACGACCAGCGGGCGGCAAAGATCAAGACCGTCGCCATCCTCGGTCCGGAGGTAGACGCCTACGAGGTCCATTTCGGCGCGAGAGAGAAGCACGACGACTGGACCGGGCAGGCCAGCCGAAACCTCGTGGATGCCGCAACCAAAGAGCTGTCCGCGAGGGGATTCAGCGTGACGCTTATCCCCCGGAAGGGGAAAGACGAGGAGACGGTGGAGGAGGTCTACGGCCTGTTCGACTCGATCGCCTGGAGCTACCGGGCGCACGTGACCCCGGACAATTCCAGCTGGCGGTTTCCGCACAAGATGGACTCCCTGGACTACTCGGTCGGCCCGCTGGACGACCTGCTCGCTGCCAACCACGCTGAAGCACTGCTCCTGATAGACGGATTCGTGCAGAGAAGCGACAACCCGCTTATGCAGCGCGGCAGCCTGCTCGAGCTGGCCCTCGCGGACCGCAGCGGCACCCTGTTGTGGTTCGATCGGCGGTTCAAGCCCTACCAGGCCTTCACCTCCTGGGACCCCACCGATCCCGACCACGCAAACGTCATGGTCAGAGACCTCTTCAAGAGCCTGCCGGAGGTCAAGCGATGAGAACGCACGTAATCCTGTCCGTCCTGGCCGCACTGCTCCTGTCCGCCTGCGCAACCACGGCTCTCGCCCCCGTAACCGATCCGGGATTCACCGGGTTCGAAGCCGACGAAGCCGGGCTCTGGAAGCGGGCAGCCGAGCAGGAAAAGGCACTGGCCGAGAGCGGGTTCCTGTACAACGACAGCGAGCTCGAAGAGTATCTCAATGCGGTCGCGAGGAAACTCGAGCCGGAAACGGTGTATCGCACGATCCCCTTCAGGGTCAGGGTGCTGAAGGACCCGCACCTCAGCGCCTTTTGTCTCGCCGACGGCGCGGTCTATCTCCACACCGGCATCCTAGCCTCCATCGCCAACGAGGCGCAGCTTGCCACGGTGCTCGGTCATGAAATGACCCACGCGATCAACCGTGACGCTGTCAGGGGGTTCCGGGACACCAACAACAAGGCCGCGGCGTTCGGCAGCCTGGTGCTCCTGACCGGAGGCCTGGCATCCGTATTCGCACCCATGGCGGGCGCATCCATAGCCGGGTATTCCCAGGACGTGGAACGGGAGGCCGACCGGCAGGGGTTCGTCCTGATGGACCGCGCCGGATACGACGTGACGCAATCGGTCGCCCTCTTCGAGGAGATGAAGAAGGAGATCGAGGAGGAGAAAGTCACGGAGTCCTTTTTCTTCGGCAGCCACCCGAAGATCGTGGAACGCATTGAAAGCTACCAGGAACTGATCGCCGCCCGAAAAGACCCGAAGCAGGGCGGGGTCACGAATGCAGACGTATTCCAGGCGCACGTCAAGAAGCTTGTTCTCGAGAACGCCCAGCTCGACATGCAGATCGGACGGTACGAGCGGGCAGCCGGCGGGCTCAAGCGGTATGTCGAGCGGTATCCCGGCGACGCGCGCGCGTACTACCTCCTGGGAGAGGCCAACCGGCAGCAGGGCGGCGACGAGCACGAGAAGCTGGCTGTCGAGAATTATCAAAAGGCCCTATCCCTGGACGCGGGCCACGCCGGTTCCCACAAGATGCTCGGCATGATCGCCTACAAGACCGGCGACAAGGCCGCTGCGAAAGAGCATCTGGAGAAATACCTGGGCCTGCAGCCGAACGCCCCGGACCATGCCTATATAGAAGGGTACATCCGCGCCTGCGCGCAGGCGGGAAAACAAGAGGCAACCAGACCGTGACGGGAGAAGGGATATGAAAAAATACACATTCCTGTTTTTGATCTTCCTGGCCGGGTGCGGCGGATGGCACGCGACGTCGGGCGAGTTCCACGGCAGCGGCTACGCGGTCGATCTGCCGTCCGGCTGGATGTACGAGAGCAATTTTGGCTCGACCAAGGTCAACGTCACCCGGGACGGAGAACCGCTCCAGAAGATCCACTTCGACGTATTCGACATCACGAAGTACGACAAGGATGCGAAAAAAACCGTTCGAAAGGGAATGCTGCCGGAAGAGGTTGCGCAGGTCGTCATCGACATTACGAGCGCGAACAAGAGCGTGGGCCAGTTCACGGTCATGCAGAACGAGCCCGCACAGGTCGGGGGTAAGAACGGGTTCCGGCTGCTCTGCAGCTACCGGAGGGGCAAGGTCAGGTACAAGAGCGCGATCTACGGAGTGCTGGACGGCGAGACCCTCTACGGCCTGATCTATTCCGCGCCTGTCCGGTACTACTTCGACCGGGACGTGGCGGCATTCGAAGCTGCGGCAAAGAGCTTCAGGCTGGAGGCAAAGAAAGCGGAGACCGCTGCTCCCGGCATGGGCATCGGAAGCTGGGGCGGACTGGAGTAGGGTTGTGAGAAGAGATCGGGACGGAGTGGCGGGCTAAGAAGGAAAATGTTAAAAGGATAGACCTGACCCTCGCGTAGGTAGTCTATCGAACAACGCGGAAGCGGTGAATGTCAAGAGTAAAGACCTGACCCTGAG
>DATIZR010000067.1 GCA_035516965.1 Nitrospirota bacterium | reverse complement strand
CAAGATCCCGCTTAACGAGTCATTCGGCCGGATACGTTCCCTGAAATATCTCTTTGGAACCCTTGGCCTTCTCGGCATCATTGCCATGACGATAATCATGCTGCTTCTTGTTCATATGACGCTTGCGCCGATAAAGGCCTTGATACAAAAAGTGCGGCGGGTGGGTGAAGGCTATACGGATACCTCTCTTGCAGTAGAAGGCAAGGACGAGATCGCGCAGATGGCACAGAGCGTCGATCTTGTCGTCAAGCATTTTTCGAACATGCTGAGAACCATTATTACCGCTTCCGCAAAAATCCCTCCGGTGATCAATACCGTAAAAAAGCACACCGAATCCACTTCGGAAGGGGCAAGAAAACAGGCAAGTCAGGCGCATACGATCGCTGTGGCTGCCGAGGAGATGAACCAGACGATCGCAGATATTGCAAAAAACGCTGGAGAGTCTGCCACTACCTCGAAGGAGGCAATGGAGACCGCGACAAGCGGAAAGCAGATCACGAACATATCGGTAGAAACGATCAATGAACTCAACTCCTCTACGCTGGAACTCTCGGCAATGATAGAAAAACTGAACAAGAGATCCGCAGAGATCGGCAATATCGTGACCGTCATCAAGGGGATCGCGGACCAGACGAACCTGCTTGCCTTGAATGCGGCGATCGAGGCGGCCCGGGCCGGAGAACAGGGCAGAGGTTTTGCGGTAGTGGCGGACGAGGTCCGGAAACTAGCTGAAAGAACCATACAGGCAACGGCGGAAATCTCGGCTGAAATCAGCGCAATACAATCCGAATCGATCGAAACCACGGCTTCCATGCAAAAGTCTTCTCAAGGGGTGATAAAGGCGTCCGGGCAAGTCAAGAATCTGAACAATGTTCTGGACACTATCGTGGAATCGATTGCACAGGTCAGGGACCAGATCAATCAGATAGCCACGGCAGTGGAGGAGCAGTCGGCCACGGCGTCCGACGTCGCAACGAACATAGAGTCTACGTCAAATATATCGAAGAGCATGGAGAAAATGGCGGATGAGGTGGCGAGCGAGGTGCGGGGTCTTTCGGAAATTGCCGGGGAATTGGAGACGGCAACCGCCCATATAAAACTTGCACAAGAAGGATGATGACCTCACAGCAAACCTCGGAGGGGAAAGATATTAAAGTTGCCTGCGCTATTTTATCAAAATTACCCGTGTCGTTGGAGGATTAAGATTGTTCTATTCTTTCCTTAGCCGTAAGACTTCCGTCATTTGGGTTATGACAGCCGCAATAACAATTCGGTGAGCTCTTCACCTCGATTGTGGCAGAACCATCACTGATTGGCTGAAACGGCCCAATCTTTATGGTGTAAGATTCTACCAGTATTCTTTGCCCTAACTATAATATTGACAGTGCAGAATAGTAAGTGTAATCCTCACACCCTCTTCATCACTTCCCGTGCGGCAACAACCCCTGAAATGGACGCCTGGATCAGCCCCCGCGTCACTCCCGCGCCGTCACCCACGGCGAAGAGATTCTTCACCTCCGTCTCAAGTACCCGCGACAGATTAAGCCTCATGGAGTAGAATTTGACCTCCACTCCGTAGAGCAGCGTGTCGCCCGAATTTACGCCCGGTGCGATATTGTCCAGCGCCTCGAGCATTTCGGTGATGTTGTGCAGGTGCCGGTACGGCAGGACAAAGCTCAGGTCGCCGGGCGTTGCGTCATCCAGCGTCGGCCGGACCGAACCCTCGGCAATGCGTTCAGGCGTCGACCTTCTCCCCATCTTCAGATCGCCGAGCCGCTGGACGATCACCCCCCCGCCGAGAAGGTTCGCAAGGCCCGCGACGTACCTGCCGTACGAAATGGGATCGTCAAAGGGTACCGTGAAGTCAGTGCTCACGAGCAGGGCGAAGTTCGTGTTATCAGTCTTCCTGTTCCGGTAGCTGTGGCCGTTCACGCTGCAGATACCCTCGCTGTTTTCCTTCACCACCTCTCCGTAGGGGTTCATGCAGAAGGTCCTGACCCGGTCCCGGAACCGGCGCGAAGTATACAGGAACTTGCCCTCATAGGCGACGTCGGTGATGTCTTTCATGATGTGCGCGGGAAGTTCGACGCGGACGCCGATGTCCACGGGGTTATTGCGCAGGGAAAGACCGAGCCGCTTGGCTTCCCCGGCAAGCCATGACGATCCCTCCCTGCCGACGGCCGCTATCACGGATGATGCGTCGTACCGGTTCCCGTCCTCGGTCGTAACCGCACAGATGGACCCCTCGCTGCAGTTGATCTGCTCCACGGGAACGTCGAAGAGCATCTCGACCTTGCCGGAAAGATGCTGCCGGATGTTGCGAAGGACATCCTTGCACAGGTCCGTGCCGATATGCCGGATGCGCGCCGGTATGAGATCAAGATTGTACCCCGCTGCCTTTTTCTTGAGGCTCGCCAGCGCCCGGTCATCCTCACCGTGGACAATTCCCCCGGCCCCGAAGGACTGATAGACCCCATCGACATATTCGATGAAAGCGGCAAGATCGCCGGGGGAGAGGAAGTCCTTGAGCCATCCTCCGAACTCGGAGGTGAGCGTAAGTTTCCCGTCGCTGTACGCGCCCGCCCCTCCCCAGCCGCAGAGGATGCCGCACAGGCTGCACTGGACGCAGGAAACAGACGAATCGATCATGGGGCAGGAGCGCTGGTTGATGTCGCGGCCCTTTTCTATCATCAGGATCTTGAGGCGGGGATTCTTGACGAGCTCGAGCGCCGCAAAAATGCCCGCGGGCCCGGAACCGATGATGATGACATCGTAGGAGGAGGACATGCTTCTAGTTTAGCACGGAGAGGCGGGGAGAACCGGCCGCTTATGTGCGGGTCCGCAGGAAATTGACCAGATCCCATCGTTCCTGGGGTGTGAGCTTGTTCTGAAATACGGGCATGCGTCCGAAACCGAAGGTGATGGCCTTGAAGATCGTGGAGTCGCTCAGGCCCTTCACCATGTCATGGTCGAGGCCGGGCGGGGGAGGAACAAGTTTTTTACCGACGGGTCCGCGCTCTGCCGAGGTCTGGCCATGGCACATGGCGCAATTTATGTCGAAAAGCGCTTTCCCCTGCGCCACCGACGCGTCCGTGGCCGGCATGGGATTCCTGGGCTCCGATGCCTGCGTAACGGTCTCCCTGCCCGTAACGGGAACGGCTCCGGCGGGCGGCGAAAGGACCGGCGCTTTGTACGGCTTGTAGGATTGCTGATCATCCATCCAGATAGCCGCCATCATCAAGGGTACGGCAGCGAGAATGATCAGTTTTGCGTTAAGCCTCATCGTTGAAGTGCCTCCATCCTCAAGAACGATATTCCCCGTTCGCTCCTTGTATCAGCCAGGGCTACCGACCATCAATGCCTGATCGTGAGAGCGCCGGCAGCCTCCATGAGCTTCCCGGCCCTGCTCATCTGTTCCCGGGAGTCCACCGTGACGCTGATCCCGATGGAACCCTCGCCGATCGCCGGGTCATAGACCCGCTCGTCCCGGGGGGGGAGCTTCATTTCCAGGAACATGCCCACGATGGCGCCCAGAATGGCAAAGAGCATGGTGAGCTCATACATGATGATCCCGGTCGGGTAAGAGGCGATGATCGGTTTGTCACCGGTCTGGACGGGATACACATATGCAGTCCCTGCAGCCAGGAGAAAGCCTGCACAGGCGCCGAAGATCCCGCCCCCGACAGAAACCCACCGGAACCATGTGCGCTGGTCGGTCTTGACGATCACGCCGTCAGGATAAGGCGCGGATGTGAGCGAGGTGATCGTCTCCTCGCTGAACCCCGCCTTGACCAGGCTGTCCACGGCCTTTGTCGCCGTTTCAACGTCCTTGAATGTTCCGAGCGTTTCCATCGCTGTGCTCCATGAGAATCGCTTTTTAATAACCATGGACTTTGAACGTAATCTAGTGTTCTTCTTCCGTAAGGGAATGCACCTCAGCCCTGCCGAGCTTCACATCGGTATGCCTGACCCCAAGCTCACGTACATCGGTCACCGCCACCATGGGGAAGAACTTCGCGAAAAGCACGTACATGAGCGTGAACCCTGCAAAGGCTGCTGCGGTAACTGAAAGCTCCACCCACGAGGGGGAGTAGGTCCCCCAGACAAAGGGCATGTTCTTATGAGAAAGCGACGGCACGATGATCAGATAGCGTTCGATGAACATGCCGACGTTGACCAGCAGCGTGATCACGAGCATTGCCCTGATGGAACGTCTGATCTTCTTGAAGCAGAGGCCCGCAACCGGAAGTACCGAGTTGCCGATGAGCATCAGGATGAGCCACGGTGTATACTTGCCCGACATGAAGCTCCAGACCTCCCATTCGATCGGCTCGTGGGCGTACCACGTTGTCTGGACCTCCACGAAATAGGCATATGACCAGAGAAGACAGATGACCAACAGAAGTTTCCCCATGTTGTCGAAGTGCAGCGGCGTGAGATACTCCTCAAGATGGAAGATCCTTCTGATGATGATCATGAGCGTGATGACCGCGGCAACGCCTGACGTGATCGCACCGATCACAAAATAGGGAGGGAAGATGGTGCTGTGCCAGCCGGGGACCAGGGTGACGGCAAAATCCCAGGCAACGATGGAATGCACCGAGACTGCCACCGGGATGATGAGGGCCGCCATGAGCGTCGACGCCTGGCGGAAGACGACCCACTCGCGGGCCGTTCCCCGCCACCCCATGGCGAGAACGGCGTACACCTTCTTCTTCCAGCCTGTCGAGCGGTCGCGCACCACCGCAAGGTCCGGGAGCATCCCCAGGTAGAGAAAGAGGCTGCTCCCGATGATGTAGGTCGTGATCGCCGTCGCGTCCCACAGGAGGGCGGAACGGAAGTTGGGCCAGAGCCCCCGCTGATTGGGATAGGGCATGAAATAGTAGACCACCCAGTTCCGGCCCAGGTGGATCACCGGGAAAAGACCGGCCACGGTGATGCTGAAAACGGTCATTGCCTCGGCAGCGCGAAGGATGGGCCTTCGCCAGTTTGCCTGGGAGAGGCGCAGGATCGCGGAGACCATGGTCCCGGAATGCGAGAGGCCGACCCAGAACACGAAGTTGGCGATGTAGATGCCCCACATCACCGGACGGTCCAGTCCGGTTACGCTCATGTCTGTCATCACTTGATAGGTGAACGCTGCCGTCCCCCAGGCCACGACCGCGCCGAGAAAGAAAGCAAGGCCGTACCATTTCCAGGTCGGCGGCCGCAGGGACGAGAGCATTTCGTCGTTCAGTTGCGGGGCGCTCTTTGCTGCGATGTCGTGCTCAGACATGCTCCCGTCCCCCTCCCTTGAGATAATTGATCGACGGATGAGTGCCCAGATGCTCCAGGAGCCGGAAGCTGCGCGGGCTGCGCGCGAGCCGGGAAACGCGGCTCAGGGGATCGGCCATGTTGCCGAAAACCAGGGCGTCAGCCGGGCAGGTTTGGGCGCAGGCAGGCTGCACCTCACCGTCCCTGATCAGCCGTCGTTCTGCCTTGGCATCTTCTTTCGCCCTGCGGATGCGCTGGATGCAGAAGGAGCACTTTTCCATCACGCCACGGGGACGCACCGTGATATCCGGCGAGAGTTGGTTATTGAGCGGAGGCGGCCAGGCATGCTCATGGTCGTGAAAGTTGAAGACCCGAACGGCATAAGGGCAGTTGTTCCCGCAGTACCGCGTGCCTACGCAGCGGTTGTACACCTGGCCGTTTAAGCCATCAGGGTTGTGGTAGCTTGCATAAACCGGGCAGACCGGTTCGCAGGGCGCATCATGGCAGTGCTGGCAGAGCACGGGAAGGAACTTCACGCGCACGTTGGGGTATTCGCCCACCCAGAAGCGCTCGATCCGAAGCCAGTGCATATTGCGGCCTTCGGCGACCTCCTTCTTTCCGCAGATCGCAACATTGTTCTCCGCCTGGCAGGCGACAACGCATGCCCCGCACCCGGTGCAGCGGTCCAGGTCCACAACCATTCCCCATTTGTACGGGCTTGTCAGTTTTTTCATAGAAGCAAAGTCCCTGGGTTCAAGATATATACTTCTGTTTCCTTATAATAGATATCCTTCTTTCCTTCATCCTTCTGACTTCTCATGCTGACCGTCGACAGCTGACGGCTGACCGCTTAAATTTCTATCAGCTCGCTCCGGAAGCTCCCTTTGGGATTTCCCATGGTGACCAGGTCCCCTTTTTCCGAAATTTTTTTCACCCGCACCAGCGTGGCATTCCAGGCCGGTTGGATTTCCTTTCCTTTAGTATCGACAGCCAGAAGACCGAGAGGATTTACACCCCGTTCCTTAGCGTACCGTCCCATGTCCTTGTGACCCTGACCCAAAGGCATCGCCACCATGTCCGGCCTGATGCCGGGATAGATCACCGCGGGAACGTGAAGCGAGCCCTGGGGCGACGTCACCTCGACAAGATCGCCGAAGTTGACGCCCAGTTCACTCGCAGTCTTCGGATTGATCTCGATCCAGCTGTCCCAGACCACGTTGGTCATGGGGTCGGGAAGCTGCTGCAGCCAGGGAAACGGAGCTCCGCGGCCGTCGTAAAAAGCAGTGGAAGGGTAAACGGAAAGATGGAGCGGGAATTCCTTCTCATCGCCCGCGAAATCCGGCTTCGCCGGTGCGGGAAGACCCGCGCCTGCCTGCCACCGAAATCCTTTGGCTTCGGCGCGGCCCGACGTGAAAAGCCCGCCCTTTTGAAGCAGCTCTGTCCACGCCGTCTCGAAGTCCTTCGCACCAGCGGGAGTGACCCGCTTCTTCATCCCGGCCTTCAGCATATCGAGGTACGTCTCATAGGGAAATGCGGCCTTCATCATCCCGCCCAGTTCATGGGCTGCGGCCATCAGGACCTCGGCGGACTGCCGCGTATCGAAGACAGGGTTCACCACGGGCTGCATCAGCCCGATCACGTTCTCGCGCGTGCCTGCAAGGGGCATCACGTCCCCCCAGCTCTCGAGCCCTGCGTGGTCCGGCAGGACCAGGTCGGCATGCAACGCCGTATCGTCCATGAGCGTAGAGAAGCTTACGATGAACGGGACCTTGGAGAGAGCCTCCTGGAATTTCGTTGCCTGGGGAACGGTGTGCATCGGGTCGCCCTGGATCATGGCGAGCTGGATGCTGCCGGCGCTCATCTTCCTGATGAGAGAGAAGAGATCGTTCAGCGAGGTTGTCGTCCCCTCCGGGGACCCGTTGTCCGGATAGACTCCGCCAACGCGGTTCAGGTTTCCCACGAGCACGTTAAGGAGCTGGATTGCTCGAACCGATTCCTGGCCGTTGCTTTGGAACGCAACCGCCTCGCCTGCCATGGCGAGCGAGGGACGGGTCGTCGCGAACTCCCGGGCTACTTCGGCAATAGCTGACTCCGCGAGCCCCGTCTCTTCCGCGACCCGGGCGAGGTCGTAGGCCTTGAGCCTGTCCAGCAGGATCTCCCTGCGAAGCCCGTTCGCAGCGAGGGAAACCTGGTCATGAAGGGATTCGGAAAGGATAAGGCGCGCCATACCCAGGGCCAGTACGCCCTCGCTTCCCGGCTTCGCGGGCATCCAGCGGTCTGCCGAGGCGGCCGTGAGGGACATCCTGCCTCCGATGTAGGTGAAATGGCCGCGCACCGTGTCCCTGCCCTGGCGCATCCTGCCGAAGGCATAGCCATACTGGACCGGAGACAAGTGGCTCTCCACAAAATCGGCACCGAAGCTGAGCAGGTACCGCGTCTCGCTCATATCGTAATAGGGCAGGCTTGCCTGACCAAAGCTCTTGCGATTCGCCGTGCGAAGCCAGTCCGGTCCGAGCAGTTCGTAGGAAACATGGTTCGGTGAACCGTAGGAACGCATGAAACGCGTTGTCAGATCCGCCATGGTGCCGGTAAGCTGCGGCGTCATGAAGGCAAGATGATCGGTCGCCCTCGACTGCTGCAGGTCCTTCAGCTGTCCCACCAGGAGCGTAAGCGCCTCTTCCCAGGTGATCTTCGCAAACTGGCCTGAACCGCGTGCTCCCGAACGCTTGAGAGGCTGCGGAACCCGATCGGGATGATAGAGCTCCTGCAGAGCGGCCTGCCCCCGGGCGCAAAGCTTTCCCCTGCTCACGGGGTGGAGGGGGTTCCCTTCGATCTTCTTCGCCCTCCCCTCCGACACCCGGACGAGGATGCCGCAGCCTGCAGGACAGGACCTGCACGTGCTGGCGTAATAGTTGGCAATCCCCGGCGTAATCCCTTCATCAGGCGGGATCAGGTAGGGTATCAGCTTTTCGTTTGCCGATTTACATCCGGCCAGCGCAGCCACGGCAGCGGTCATGCCGCTTAGTTGCAAGAAAGTCCGGCGATCCATTCAAGCTCCCTTAACTGTTGTCCCACAAGGCCACGAAGCTCACAGTGTAAACCAAGAATACAATAATGTTCGCCCCGGCTGATGCCGTTTAAATCTGTCTTTCCTTCTGGTCTTTGCGCCTTTTTGTGAAGAACATCAGATCACTTATGACAGGTCCAGCAATCGATGCTCGCTTTGTGCTCTTTGTGGCAGCCCAGGCACCAGCCCATTTCTATCTTCTGTTTCCGGGTGATGCGTGTCATGCCAGCAACGTCCCCGTGGCACCCGGTGCACGGGAGATTGGCCCGTATATGCATCATATGCGGGAAATAGACAAAGTCAGGAACCCAGTAGACCCTGACCCAGGGGATCGGTTCCTTCCGGTCCCAGTATCCCATCAATTTCTTGATTTCCGGAGAGTCCCGGGCTATGAACAGATGGCAGGCACGGCAGTCGGCCACGGCGGGAATGCCCGCAACCGTCGACTTCGGAGCGGAGCGGTGACAGAAAAGGCAGGGGATTCCATTTTCCCCGGCATGCTTCTTATGGCTGAAGGCGAGCGGCTGGATAGGGGAGCGGTCCCGCAAATCCAGCGGCAGCACGTACATGAACATCAGGACGGCGATGAGAGCGAGAGCCGCAACCACAAGACCGCCGATAAGCCATGATATTTTCATGCTCTTTGCCGGGGAGAGGTCGATGGATGCAGACCATGAAGTTCCGTCCCGTTGCTCCCCCGCCCTCCTTGTCGCTGATTCTTTAGCCGGACACGAAACTGTTCCAAGTTTACCTGAATTACACTGATAGTCAAGTCAGATGAGGATGAAATCCTCTTTGCTCCGGGCCACCTGGCCGTCCCGGGGAAAGGACCTCGTGATGAAGCGGAAGAAAGGCAACCTGTCCCGTGCTCATCGCCATGGCCTCAAGAAAGAAGTTCAGATCACCAGAAGTTCACGCTCGCCGCTGATATATCTTTTTGCAAGCAGCAGGAGCTTGAGGTAGTACTGATCGAGGCTGGGAACGAAGTCTCCCGCCGAGACTACCACGCGTTCCTGTGAGCGGTCGGGCTTGTGCAGGAGGGCGCTAACTGAAACGGTTTTGCCGGAGAACAGGGAAATCCCCTCTTCCACGTTCATTCCAATGACGCCGTCGAGCTCCTCTTGCTGGAGCGATAGTTCGCCGGGGCCGACCGCATGGGGGAGGAGAAAGACATCCTGAAATTCGTGTTCCATGACGCCAGGGGCGAAGCAATACACGAATATCCTGCGGCCAAGGGGGACCAATTCCTCGAACTTCACCTCCAGCCCCAGTTCCTCCCTGATTTCGCGCGGCCCGGCTTCTCGTGCACTCTCGCCGCTCGCGTAATGGCCGCCCACGCTGACGTCATACTTGCCACGCGCGATCTTCTTCCGTGCAGACCGTTTTTGGAACAGAACGCTGCCCCCGTCCCCACGGCCGGAAAACAGGAGACAATGGAACGCGCCATGCCAGACGCCGCTCCGGTGGGCATCGTCACGGGCTATGCGTTCACCGGTTTTCCCACCCCGGCAATCTAGCACATCAAAGCTCTCCATAGGATTCTCTCCTGCAGGCTCGCGCTCGGTTCCGAGAGGTTTTGGATTATTATAAATGAATTCCGGCCTCTTTCACCACAAATTTCCGTTGCCGGCAGATTTGACGAGTAGTGCTTCCCGTTGCCTCGAGGCAACGATCGAGATCAATAAAATGCATCCGGATACGAAGGTGCTGGTGATGACGAAGAATGAGGCTCGTGAGTACCTATCGCGCTTGCTGAAGGCCGGGGTTTTCGGTTACTTGCTCAAGAAGGCGGTCGGGAGCGACCTTACCACGGCGCTCAAGGCGCTCGGGCTGGAAAAACTCTGTTTTTTGAGCGTCGATCGCAACGGAAGTGGCTAGCGGGTACCTCAACGGAGACCCGCAGTCTGATAGGAAAACGCCCTATGAGAAACCGAGCGACCGTGAGAAGCAGGTATTAAAGCTCGTTGCGGAAGGGTATACGCACAAAAAATGGCTGACTACTTTCGATAACTGTCAAGACCCTTATCGCCCATCAAACCAATGTCGGAGAAAAACTCGGCGTTCATACGCGAACAGGGCTGATCAAGTTCGCGATCCAGAAGGGAATGATAAAAAGAGACGCTTGACGGCCGGCGCTACTGCTTCCCGTCCACCATTTCCCGCATCTCCTTGCCGGCCTTGAAAAAGGGAACCTTCTTCGGCGGGACGGAAACCGCTTCACCGGTCTTCGGATTCCTCCCCTCCTTGGCGCGGCGGTGCCGGATGCGGAAGCTGCCGAATCCCCGGATCTCGACCTTGTCCTCCCGGGACAGCGCGTCCTTGATCCCGTCCAGAACGGTGTTCACCACGACTTCCACCTGCTTCCTCGTGAGATTGGGTTTCTTTTCTGATATCTTGTCTACCAGCTCCGCTTTTGTCATGGCCCCCCCCCGTTCAGTTCGACGCTCAATGATACAGGTATTGCAGTTTCACAGCGCTGCCCGCGGCCTTTTGCACCACGTCGCCGACCCACGCCGCCGATTCTTCCTTCAGGTATTCGAAGAAGGGATTTTTCTTCTTCTTTTCGACGATTGTCGGCTTGCCCTTTATCCCCACCAGCGCCCCGGCGACCTGGATGCTGTCGGCGAGGTCCCCCATCTGGTCGACCAGCTTGAGGCCGAGTGCCTGCTGGCCGGTGAATATCCTGCCGTCCGCAATGCCCCTCACGTCGGCTTCGGGTATGCTGCGTCCTTCAGCCACAGCCTTGATGAACTGACTGTGGACGTCGTCGATCACATTCTGGAGCAGCTTGTGCTCCTGCTCGGTCATTTCCCGGTATGGAGATCCGATGTCCTTGTACTCGCCGGACTTGACCACCATCCCCTTCACGCCGATTTTCTCGAGCAGCTTCTCCAGGTTCGCAAATTCCATCTTGACGCCGATGCTGCCCGTAAGCGTACCGGGGTTCGCCACGATCTTGTCGGCCGCGGCGGCGATGTAGTACCCGCCGGAAGCGGCAACGGAACCCATCGAGACAATGACCTTCTTGCCTTCCTTCCGGGCGTTCTTGACCGCGTTGTATATCTCCTGGGAAGGGACCACTCCTCCCCCGGGGCTGTCGATGCGGATGACGATGGCCTTGATGGAAGAATCCTCGGCATAGGAGCGGATTTCCTCGACCACGGGATCAGACAGGAGGAGAACACCCTCAATTTTGACGAGGGCTATTTTGTCCGCGCCCACGACCGGGAGACCTCGGACTCCCCTCCTTCCGGACAGGCGGTCAGCCGCGATGAGGATGCCGAAAAAGAGCGCGCCGAGCACCAGTGCGGTCACCAGAACCAAGATAACGGGATTCTTCTTCACCACGATCAGTTCCGCTCCTTCAGCAGGGCGCCGAGGGTGGTATCCGGCTTTGGCTGCTGGCTCATGTATTCCTTCAGGCTGGACCGGTCCCGCCCCTTGATATGGGCCTTGATGGAAAGCGCCACCTTCCGGTCAGACCGGTCCACTTTGATGATGCGAGCGGTCACTTCATCGCCTTCTTTCACATCAAGACCTTCCCTCGGCAGCTCCGATGTGGGGATCAGCCCTTCGATGCCGTGCTCCAGTTCGACGAACAGTCCGAAATCGGCCTTTTTCGCGATCCTGACCTGCTCATCCTGCCCGACCTTGTAGCGCTCCGGGATCAGTTTCTCCCAGGGATCCGGTGCAAGCTGCTTGATCCCGAGCGATATCCGCTCCTTCTGGGGATCGGTGCTCAGCACGACGGCCTTCAGTGTTTGCCCCTTTTTGAGGATCTCCGAAGGGTGCTTGATGTGCCTTGTCCAGGAAAGGTCCGAGATATGAACAAGACCGTCGATGCCTTCCTCGAGGCCTATGAAGGCGCCGAAGTCAGTGATGGTCCTTACCTTGCCCTCGACCTGCGATCCCGCCGGGTAACGCTCCCCGATGCTGTGCCAGGGATTGGGTTCGAGCTGCTTCATCCCGAGAGCGATGCGCTTGGCCGTCGGATCCACGGCAAGCACCTGGGTGTCAATGACGCCGCCCACGGAGAGGATTTTCGAAGGATGTTTTATCTTCTGGGTCCAGGACATTTCCGAAACATGCACGAGCCCTTCAATGCCGTGCTCCAGTTCCACGAATGCGCCATAGTCGGTCAGGCTCGTGACCTTGCCGCGCACCCTGCTCCCCACGGGATATTTCTCCGCGACCGTGAGCCAGGGATCCTGTGTTTTCTGCTTGAGACCGAGCGAGACCTTCTGCCGTTCCCGGTCGTACTTCAGGACAACAACTTCGATGTCGTCGCCGACCTTGCAGAGCTCGGAGGGATGATTGATCCTGCACCAGGACATATCGGTGACATGCAGAAGACCGTCGATGCCGCCGAGGTCGACGAATGCTCCATACTCCGTGATGTTCTTGATGACGCCGCGCACGGTCTTTCCCTCGGTCAGCGAGGCGAGCGTCTGCTGCCTCCTGGCATCCTGGTCCTTCTCCATCAGGACCCGCCGCGACAGGACCATATTGCCGCGTCCCGAGTTCATCTTGATGATCTTCATCTCCAGGACCTGGCCGACGAGGGTATGCAGGGCATGAACAGGTTTGACATCGATCTGCGAACCGGGAAGAAATGCCGTGACGCCCCCCACATCGACCGTGAGCCCGCCCTTGGTCGTCGATACCACCCTCCCCTTGACCGGAGCGCCGGTCTGATAAGCCTGGTTCAGATGGTCCCAGACCTCCATCTTTTTCGCCTTTTCCCTTGAAAGCAGGAGATTGCCATTCGGGTCTTCGGCGGCTTCGAGCAGGACCTCGAGTTCGTCACCGGGCTTCAAGGCTCTCAGCTCCTCTTCGCTGAACTGCTCGACCGGAATGATGCCGTCGGACTTGTAACCCATATCCAGCATCACGAAGCCGGAACGCACCTGGAGGACTCGGCCACGGACAAGGCCCCCCGACTTGAAACTCTTGAGCGACTGGTCGTAGAGTTTTTCGAATTCGGTCTGCTGCTCGGGACCGCCCGCCTTGTCGTTCTCTTCCTGCTCGAAGCCTTCGTGATTATCCCTCATGAAACGTACTACCTCCCGATTGCGAGCTGCGATGCACAACTATTCGTTGTTGATGGTACCGCCCAGCCGCTGTAATGTTTTCAGAACAGATTCCAGCACCCAGTCAGGCGTTGAAGCCCCTGCTGTCACACCTACCTTCCCGGCGTGCTCCAGCCATTCCGGCCGTATTTCATCGGCAACCTCTATATGATATGTCGGTTTGCCCTCGCCTTTGCAGACCGAGGCGAGCCGGCTTGTGTTCGCGCTGTTTCTGCCTCCGACAACGAGCATAAGGTCCACCTGTCTGGTGAGAATCCGGGCAGCGTCCTGACGTTCCTTCGTCGAGTTACAGATCGTATTAAAGACCTTTAATTCCTTGGAAAGACGGAGTAATTTTAGCACAATTTCAGAAAAATTACCATAGGATTGAGTGGTTTGAGCCACGACGCCGATGCGGGCATTGAACTTCATCCTCTCCATGTCTTCGGCTTTTTCCACAACGAGGGCATTTTCTCCGGCATACCCGAGGATGCTCTGGACTTCCGGGTGCTTTTCCTCCCCGACCACCACAACCTGATACCCTTCCTTCTTGAGCCCCTCGGCGTCGCGCTGAGCCTTGCCAACGAAGGGGCACGTCAGATCGATGATGTGCAGGCCCTTTTCCCGCGCCTGCGCAAGCACCTGAGGAGGAACGCCATGCGAACGGATGATGAGCGAGTCTCCCGGTTTGAGCGCGGAAAAATGCTCTACCGTACTGACCCCGGCGCGGCTGAGACGTTCCACCTCCTGCGGGTTGTGAATAAGCGGACCCAGGCAATACACGCTCCCGCCCGCTGCCGCCTCAAAGGCCGTACTGATCGCCCGTTTCACTCCGAAACAAAAACCCGCTTTATCTGCCAGAAAGATTTCCATGCTCTGCCCGTCAGCACCCCTGCGATACTATCGGCCTGAAACGAGTCGGTCGGACGGCCGAACCGATTTTCGGCTGCCCGCTCCCGGCCGGAAGGAAGGCCGGAGACGCCGCATACCCTACGACATGCGGCCGATCTCCGTTACCATGCGGCCTACTACCTCTTCGATGCTCATCACGCTCGAATCGATCAACAGCGCGTCATCTGCCTTCTTCAGCGGCGCGAGCGCGCGCTTGCTGTCCTGCTCGTCACGCTCCACGATCTCGCGCGTTATGCGCGCAAGGTCCACCTCCATGCCCTTTGCCCGCAGTTCACGATACCGCCGCAGCCCCCGCTCCTCCGGGCTCGCATCGAGGTAGAACTTGATCTCGGCGTTGGGGAACACCACCGTGCCGATATCCCTTCCGTCCATGACGACGCCGCCCTGTCTGCCCAGTTCCCGCTGCAGCGTCAGGAGCCGGGCCCGTACTGCCGGCGACCGTGACACGGCAGAGGCCATCATTCCCATTTCCGGCGTCCGGATCTCTCCGGTCACATCAACCCCGTCCACATAGATCCGCGGGTCGCTGTTGTCCCGTTTGATCGTTACCTCGGTCCGGGAGCACAGGCCGGTCAGCCCATGCTCATCGGAAAGATCGATCCCGTCGCGCCTGGCCTTCCAGCCGATCGCACGGTACATGGCGCCGGTGTCGATGTAAAGGTACCCGAGCCGTTCGGCCAGCAGACGGGCCACGGAGCTCTTCCCGGCGCCCGACGGTCCATCGATGGCAATGACAAGTCGTTTCTGTCCGTTCAGCATGGCGAGAGAAGCGGCTCCGTTTCGTTTTTGTTCATGGTCCTTGTTGCTATTCTTTTCCGGTCAATTTTTTGTAGGCCTGTTTCAGGTCTGGGCGACCGGGGCCGCCTGCGTGATCCATTATCGACGATGGCGCCGACTCCGGACCGGCCCTTGAACGATCAGTACGCAGCCTGATGCAGCAGCCGTTCGAAGCCGGGAAAGGACGTGTCGATCCAGGCCGCGTCGCGGATCACCGTGTTATTCATCGCAGCAAGTCCGGCAACAGCCATGGACATGGCTATCCGGTGGTCTCCGTGGCTCTCGCAGTGCGCACCGTCAAGCCGTTCGCGCCCGGTGATCTCCATTCCATCGGGAAGTTCCCGGACCTCTGCGCCCATCTTCCTGAGCTCCCCGGCGATGGTCGCGATCCGGTCCGATTCCTTGAGGCGGAGCTCGGCAGCGTCCCTGATAACCGTCGTTCCCTCCGCATAGGCGGCGGCAACGGCCAGAACGGGTATCTCGTCGATCGCCCTCGGGATGACGTCTCCCGACAACTCGACGGCATGGAGCTTGCTGTACCGCGCCCTGATGTCCGCCACGGGTTCGCCGGCCTGTTCACGCCGGTTCTCCAGGGTGATGTCGGCTCCCATCGCCTGAAGCACATCGACGATCCCGGTCCGCGTCGGGTTCACGCCTACGTTCCTGACGAGAAGATCGGAGCCGGGCACGATGCCCGCGGCCACGAGGAAGAACGCGGCCGATGAAATATCGGAAGGCACCTCGATCGTTCCCTTCGCCCGGAGCCTTTGCCGCCCCCTGATCGTGACCCTCGTCCCCGCCTCCGCCACATCGACGCCGAAGAACCGGAACATGCGTTCGGTGTGGTCTCTCGATTTCGACGGTTCGTTCACCGTTGTCTCGCCGTCCGCGAAAAGGCCCGCGAGGAGCACCGCCGACTTCACCTGCGCGCTCGCCACCGGGCTCGTGTACTCGATCGCCCTCGTCTTCCTGCCCCCGCCCCGGATCGCAAGGGGGGCAAGCTTCCCGTCGGACCGGCCGTCGATCATGGCTCCCATCAACCGGAGGGGCTCCACGATCCTGCCCATCGGCCGCTTGCGGAGGTACTCGTCACCCGTAAGGATGGAGAAGAAGTTCTGGCCGGCGAGCAGGCCGGCAAGCAGCCGCATGCCCGTGCCGGAGTTTCCGAGGTCAAGCACGCCCGACGGCTCCCGCAGGCCATCCAGACCGTTGCCGCGGACGACCATGCGGCTGTTCCCCACGCCGTCTACCGTGATGCCCAGCGCCTGGACAGTTTTTACCGTATTGGTCGTATCTTCCCCCGCCAGAAACCCGTTGATCGCGGTATCGCCCTCGGCAATGGCAGAGAACAGGACCGACCGGTGCGAAATGGATTTGTCTCCCGGCAGGAGGATATCGCCCCTGACGCCGCGCGACGGCCTGATGACCAGGTCCGACATTATTCCATACCCCGGCGCTCGTCGCTCGACAGCTGGAGGTGTTTTTCGAGACGCTTTTCGTCCCCGGCGATGATCTCGTGCTTGAACCGGTTCAGCGAGAACAGGTAGCGGTCGATCATCGGTATGAGGTTATCGCGGTTCATGAGGCAGATATCCTTCCACATTTCCGGGGAGCTTGCCGCGATCCGGGTGAAGTCGCGGAACCCCGCGCCGGAATATGCGAGGTAATCTTCGGACCCGGTGTTCAGCTCCGCCACGGCACACATCATGGCGAACGCGGCCACATGAGGAAGATGGCTGACCGCGGCAAAGACCCTGTCATGCAGGTCCGCGTCCATGACGCTCACGATCGCTCCCGTCAGGCTCCACATGTCGCGCACGGTTTCAAGCGCCCTGTCGTCCGTTCGTTCGGTCGGTGTCAGGATGCAGCGGCGGTCCCGGAACAGGTTTTCCGAGGCCTCGGCGACGCCTGATTTCTCACGACCCGCTATCGGATGGGCCGGGACATAGTGCCGTCCTGCGGGAAGAGCCCCTTCCACGACCGCGATCAGTTTTCCCTTAACACTGCCCACGTCGGTTATGATGCAGCCCTTCTTCAGATGCGGCGCGATCTCCCGCATGATCCTCTCGAAGGTGCCGACGGGTGACGCGAGGACAACGAGGTCCGCATCCTCGACGCCATATGCCTTTCCCTGCCCGATCCGGTCGATCACTCCGAGCCTGAGCGCCTCTTCGAGGGATTCCCTCCTCCGGCCCGTGCCCGCAATGGTGCCGGCAAGGCCCTTGGCCTTCAAAGCCTTCGCGAGCGATCCGCCGATCAGGCCGACGCCGATGATGGTAACATTTTGAAAAAGAATCATAGAAAGTTACTGATGAACGACAGAACAATGATTATGCCGGGGAAAAACACAGGCTTTAAAATAGAGAAGAGCGTTCAGGCGCGCTCCCAGCCCAAACGTGTCCTCTCTTTAAAGTCATTGCGATGTCCTCGCAGGCAGAACCTGCAGCTACCACCTCTCCGGACTCCTCACTTCAGACTGATCATATCTCTCTTCCCACAGCCTTTGCGATGGGCCGCATCTCTTCCATCAGCAGTTTGAAGCTCTTGGGCTTGAGCGACTGTTCTCCGTCGCAGAGGGCTTCTTCGGGGTTGGAATGCACCTCGATGATGAGGCCGTCCGCCCCGGCCGCGACTGCCGCCTTTGCCATAGGCGCCACCAGGTCCCACTTGCCCACGGCATGGCTCGGGTCCACGACGACCGGAAGATGGGTCATCTGCTTCAGCACGGGGATGGCCGACAGATCGAGGGTGTTTCTCGTCGCCGTCTCATAGGTCCGGATGCCTCGCTCGCACAGGATCACCTGATGATTGCCGCCGGACATGATGTACTCTGCCGACATGAGCCATTCTTTGATGGTCGCCGATATGCCGCGCTTGAGCAGGATGGGCTTCTTGCACATGCCCACTTCCTTCAGCAGCCGGAAATTCTGCATGTTCCGCGCGCCGATCTGGAGCACGTCGGCGTACTGTGCGATCAGTTCGATGTCCCGCGGGTCCATCACCTCGGTTACGATCGGCAGTCCCACGCGGTCGCGGGCCTCGGCGAGGTACTTGAGCCCCTCCTCCTCGAGCCCCTGGAAGGCATAGGGCGAGGTTCTCGGCTTGAAGGCTCCGCCGCGGAGGAAGTTCGCCCCGGCGTTTTTCACGTCCTTCGCGATCTCCACCAGCAGGGTCTTGTTCTCGACCGCGCAGGGGCCGGCCATGACCGCGATGCGAGCACCGCCGATCTCCTGGCCGCGAACGTTGATGACGGTCTTCTCTTTCCGGAACTCCCAGCTTGCCAGCTTGAAAGGCTTCAGGATCGGGAGCACCTTCTCGACGCCGGGGATGGCCTCGAGCGGCAGGCTCTGGAGGATCGCCTCGTCACCGATCGCTCCGATGATGGTCCGCTCCGTACCCTTCGAGACATGGGCCTGAAGGCCGTGGTCCCTGATCTTCTTGATGATGTGTTCGACCTGTTCCTCGGTCGCATCGGGTCTGACAACGATGATCATGGCGATCCTTTCTCAATCCGGGCTTGCCAAAGCGGTCTCGGAGCGACCGCTCAGAAATACATATGGCAAATCAATGATCAATGACGAATGACAAGACTTCTGCTTATTATCGTTTTGGCATTGATCTGAACATGGAGCGTTGCAAGCTGGATTTGCGACCTCACTGTTTCACGATCTTCTCCAGTTCGGTCACGAACCGCTTGTTCTCCTCGGGCAGGCCGATGGTCACCCGGAGCCGTTTGCCGCCCATGGGCCTGATGATCACCCCCTGCTTCATGAGCGCCGCGTACGCGTCCTTGCAGTCCTGCGCCGTCTCGAACAGGATGAAATTGGTCTCCGTCGGAATGAAGGACACGCCGAGCTGTTGGAAGGACTGGTACAGGAACTGCTTCCCCTCGTTGTTGATCGCGATCGACTTCTCGACATGCTTCCGGTCGGCCAGGGCAGCGAGGGCGCCGATCTGAGCCAGGCTGTTCGTATTGAAAGGCTGACGCACCTTGTTCATCAGCTCGGCGATCTCCGGCGTCGTTATGCCGTACCCGATGCGGAGCCCCGCGAGGCCGTAGATCTTGGAAAAGGTCCTGAGCGCGAGAATGTTCCTTCCCTGCTTCAGATGATCCAGGGAATCGGGATACTCGGCGTGGGTCACGTATTCGAAATAGGCCTCATCCACAGCGACGATCACGTGATCAGGCACTCTGCTCATGAACCGGTCCATCTCGGTCTTGCTGTTCATGGTGCCCGTCGGGTTGTTCGGGTTCGCGATGAACACGATCCTGGTCTGCGGCGTGATCCGCTCCGCCATGGCGTCCAGGTCGTGCCGCATGTCCTTGCAGGGGACGACCACGTTGGTGCCTCCGGCTGCCTGGGTGATCATCTTGTAAACCACAAAGGAAGGGTCCGCCGAGATGATCTCCTCGCCGGGTTGAACGAAGGTGCGCACGACCAATTCGATAAGTTCGTTCGAGCCGTTTCCCAGGATGACCTGGCTGATGTCCACGCCATAGTTCCTGGCGAGCGCCTGAGAGAGGTAGAATCCGCTGCCGTCGGGATACCGGTTCAGGCCTTCCAGCGCTTTCCTGACCGCGGCCACGGCCTTCGGGGACGGCCCCAGGGGGTTCTCATTCGATGCGAGCTTGATGCTTCCGGAGATCCCCATTTCCCGTTCGACCTCCTCGATCGGCTTCCCGGGGACATAGGGGGAAATGCTCTTGATATTGTCTGCAACGCGTATCATGTCGAAACCTCTCTGGGTTGAGTGAATATTGCCGGGAACGGTTCCCGTCAGTTCAATTCCAAAGTTCAGATCGCAATGACCAAAACCAATGACCCGCCCATCGGGATCTTCCTCTGTCATCGATTTGAACTTTGAGCATTGACACGGGATTCATGGGCGGTCCTCGCATTTGGGATAGGACCCCAGGACCTTCAGGAACATGCAGTTTACCCTGAGCTGTTCGATCGAAGCGGCGACTTTTTGGTCTTCGAAATGGCCCTCCATGTCCAGGAAGAAGACATAATCCCAGACCTTCCTGCCCGAGGGCCGGGCATCGAGCCGGTTCAGATTGATCCCGTTCGCGGCAAAGGGCGAGAGCATGTCGTACAGGGCGCCGACGCGGTCCTTGATGGAAAACATGATCGAGGTCTTGTCGCGGCCGGTTTTGCCCGGCGACTTCGGCGCGATGACCAGGAACCGCGTGAAGTTGTTCTGATTATCCTCGATCCTTCGGGCCACGATCTGGAGGCCGTACAGCATGGAGGCCATTTCGCTTGCTATCGCACCGATGCTGGAATCCTGTGAGGCCATCTCAGCGGCTCGCGCCGTGCTCGGTGCGTCCATGATCGGGATGCCGGAGAGGTTCTTCTCGAGCCAGAGGCGGCACTGACCCGGCACCTGGGGATGCGTATAGACCTTCTTGATATCTTCGATCCTGCCCGACTTGTTCATCAGGTTCTGGGACACCTCGAGCATGATCTCCGCATAGATCTTGAGGTCGGAATCGATGAACATGTCGAGGGTGTAGTTCACCACGCCCTCGGTGGAGTTCTCGATGGGGACGACGCCGAAATCCGCCCTGCCCCGCTCCACCTCCCGGAAGATGTCCCTGATGCTTTCGGTGGGCACGTACTGTGCCGCAAGCCCGAACTGCTGCATGCCTGCCTGGTGTGTGAACGTGGCGCGAGGCCCGAGATAGGCAACCTTCAGAGGACGCTCGAGCGAAAGCGACGAGGAAAGGATCTCGTGGTAGACGGCCTTGAGCGTGTCCTGGGGGAAGGGGCCCGCGTTGCGCGACGCGATGCGCTCCAGGATCTCCCGTTCGCGTGACGGCGAATGGAAGTCGATCTTCTCCGTCTTCTTGACGTTGCCGACCTCGATGACGATCTTTGCGCGCTCGTTCAGAAGATCGATCAGCTTATCGTCGATCTCGTCGATTTTTTTGCGCAGTTCCTGAATTTTCTGATTTGACATGGCGATGATACTATGTCCGGCCCCAGAGGATAGAGACCAGGAATTATAGTTGATTTTATAAGCAGTTGCAAGCGGTTTTTAGGTCTTTGCCTTGCCAGCTTCTTTCTCCGTTTACTTTTTTCTGCGAGGGCGGGATAATGGGCCGGGTGCGTGTACCATGGACAATCGCCTGAAAGAAGACATCAAGTTCAATTGTGACGTATCCGATGCACGGTACTGGGGCTATTTCTCGATCTGCGGCCTCTTGCTCCGGTATCGCGACCTCTACCGGTCGGAAAAAGGACTCAAGGCCTGGACGAACATCGTCAGGACCGATATCGCATCATGGATCGAGCAGAAAGAGTCGCGCTGGCCGGAGTTGGAGAACCGGGAGTTCCGGGACCTTACCGTAGACGGCCGATCCTTTGGCGCCTTTGACGTGGAGGAGGTCAATCGCGCGCTCAAGCCGCATGGCCTCGTCTACGGGGCCGGATACGGCATGTACCTGAAACCCACCTTCTTTCTTGCTGAGTTGCGGTCAACACGGCAGGTCTCGGGCCTGACGGTCTACACGTCGGGAACGGAGACCGCGCGGGACCTTCTCACGGCACCCGCCATGCTCCAGGGAACATCGGTCTACCTGCGGCTCGAGCCACTCCTGCATCTCCTCCACTTCATGCTGTCGGAACTGCATACACAACGCCATGCCGCTCTTGAAGATGCCTTCGCGCAGTATGGATTTCATCACCGCCAGATCATGGACGACACCCTGGAACGGCGCCTCCAGGGCCTGGCGGAGCGCTATGCGGAAACGGTCCTGGCCCATGAGGTCGCAGAGCACCGCGAGGGCATTCCCGAATGGAGGGATATCCTTGCCGCTGCCGGTGACCGGAAGAACGAACACTATCTCCGCGCCGTGAAGGACCTGATCGCGGACACCTCCGATGTCGGCCCGCTGATACAGATCATCGAGACGGAAGACCGGGCTGCCCTCGCCCTTACCATCGCACGGATGGAGGGGTTTTCCCGCGCTCTCTTTCCGGAGATCAGGGCTGCCCATGCAGACTTTATCAATGGCGGGGACTGGGGCGTGGTTGAACGGACAAGGAAGGACGGGCATACGCGCTTCCTGCGAGAGCGGGAACGCGTCGTAGAGCTGTTCAGAAATTCCGGCAAGGATGACTTCCCGCAGAAACTGAGAGCTATCATTCCGGTCTGATGAACCCGATACTCTTCCGGGATGGTCGTGTGAGATGAAGTCCACCCAGCCTGGCGCCAAAGTGACGGTTCAGTGCGAATCGAAGGCAGATGAGCTCGCGGTATATTCGAAGTAGCCTGCCGGGCGCTCAACCAACGGGCACGTGCCCCGGACAATCCGGAGCACGTTCTTTCACGCCCCCTTTCGACGTCATCCTAGTGGTGTTCTCTCGCGTGTTCCCGCCAGCGCTCCATTTCCTTTGCAGCCTTTTCCCTCTGCTCGGGCGTCAGCATGTCATGGAACTCGGTGAATTTATCCCCGAGGAAGCCGATGAAATCATCGGCCTGGGCCTTGTTCCGATCGACCAGAGCCTTCAACTGATCAGGGTCGATCCGGGGGCTCCTCATGAGCGCGAGCAGCTGATCTCCGGTCTCTTCCCGGCTCTTTCTCATCGCCGGCGCCCTCTGGAGGAACTCTTCCTTGATCGCATTCAACTTCGCCTTCTGCGCGTCATTCAGATCCAGCCGTTCGGAGATGGAGTTCACGATCCCCTGTGCCCGTTCTTCGGGGGTTTTCCGGGAACACCCTGCTGCTGTCACGAAAACGGCGAGAACAATGAAGATCAGCAAGGGAGAAAATTTCCTGTTCAACATATTATGCTCCTTTCTGCGTCTTTCCGGCGCATAGATGATAACCCGTCCTCTTCAATTGTATCACTTCCCTATCGGTCAGGCCAAATCGAATGACGGTCAGCGCAGAGGGGGTTGCGGGTGATCGATCCCGTCAGGCTGCGTGATTTCGGGCCATCGTGCGTCACTGCAAGCTGCTGTTCTTGTGCGTTTGCTTCTTCTTCATAAGGTTGTCAGCAACGTTGCACAATACCACTGCGCTAGAAGAAAACAACCTTCGACCCGGTCACTTATCAACTCCTCCCGCCCTCGTACGACCCCATACCGGGAATAGGGGTTGCGGTTCCCATCCTTTCCCTCTGGTACAAACACCCGTCATTCAGAAGATCTACTGCTCATCGCGGGAATGCAAAAAAGTCCGTGATGAAACGGGAAATCTGCTAAAATTTAGAAAAGAGGGCGTCCCTGTGCCCTGCAGCGACTTCCGGATAGTGACCCGTCCTGAGCAATTCCCTGGGAGGTCCTCAACGCATGTATTCGAGCGGCAATATCACGCGCAATACCATCGCCATGGTCCTTGCCGGCGGCAAGGGCGAACGGCTGAGCCCCATCACCGTCGGGAGGCCCAAGCCTGCCGTCCCTTTCGGCGGCAAGTACAAGATCATCGACTTCGTCCTGAGCAACCTCTTCAACTCCGGCATCCGCAAGACCTTCATCCTGACCCAGTACCAGGCCTATTCGCTCAACAAGCACATCAAGGAGTCCTGGAGCAAGTGGGTGGGGCTGGGGGAGTTCTATGACACCATCTCACCGCAGACGACCAGCATCGGCGAGCAGTGGTACACCGGCACTGCTGATGCCATTTATCACAACCTCAAATTCATCGAATCGTCGGAGGTCGAGTACGTCGTCATCTTCGGCGGCGACCATATCTACAAGATGGACATTGCCCAGATGATATCCTACCACCGCATGAACAAGGCGGACATCACCATCGCGGCTCTTGAAGTCACTCCGGACGAGGCGAAGCGATTCGGTATCCTGTGCGTGGACGAGGACTTGAAGGTAACATCCTTCGTGGAAAAACCAACCGTGCCGGCGCTCGTGCCGGGCAGGAGCACCTGCTTTGCTTCCATGGGGAACTATATCTTCTCCACGGCAAAGCTGATCGAGGTTCTGAAAGAAGGAAAGCGCAAGCACGTCGACCTCGACTTCGGAAAGCACATCATTCCCCTGATGCTCGAACAGGGGGACAAGATCTTCGCCTACAGCTTTTTCGACAATTCCGTTCCGGGCATGGGGTCGAACGAACGCGGCTACTGGAAGGATGTGGGGACCCTGGATTCCTACTACGAGGCGAACATGGACCTCATCAGCGTCAGCCCCCAGTTGAACCTCTACAATTATCAATGGCCCATTCTGACGAACCAGGGGAACCTCCCGCCCGCAAAGACCGTGTTCGACGATGAGGGGCGGCGGGGAGAGAACCTCGACTCCCTCGTGTGCGGCGGCTGCATCACCAGCGGCAGCGCGGTGCGGCGCTCGATCCTCGGGCCTTCCTGCCGGGTGCACAGCTATGCGGTCATCGAAGACTCGATCCTCTTCGAGAACGTCCAGATCGGCCGGGGAGCCCGGATCAGGAAGGCCATCATTGATGAGAGTGTCTGTATCCCCCCGGGCATGCAGATCGGATTCGACCTGAAAGAGGACCGGATGCGGGGCTGCACCGTGACCGAGTCCGGGATCGTGGTCGTGACACGGTAGTGCGGCCTCCGGCGACGGTGAAGATGAGGGGCTTCCGGCAAGGGGAGGCCCGGCATGCGGGAGGCAGGTGCACGGTAGGGGAAAAATGAAGGGGGAGGCCCTGCCGATGCACGGCAACCCTTATCGAAGCACTTTAAAAGAGTGCTGATGGACGGGAAAGGCTGTGCACGGGTAAAAGCCAGAAGAGCTCCTGGAACCGCGGCGACAGCGGGATGATGGCTTACCCGCGACTCCTAAAGACACCCTTCTGATTCACCCTTTCACTTCTTGAACACGACCATGCCTAAAGGAGGTATGGTCATCGTTAATGAATGGTTCTGACTTTGGCAAGGCTCTCCGGTAGCATCGAGCCCGCCTAAGTTCCCGAACCCATCTCCGCCGTACTCCCCGGCGTCGCTGTTCAGCAGCTCCCGCCAGAACCCGCCCTCGGGCACGCCCACCCGGTAGTTGAACCTCGGCACCGGCGTGAAGTTGAGCACCACGAGCACCCGGTCGCGGTCCGACCTGCCTTTCCGGAGAAAACTGATCACGCTCGCTTCCTGGTCGCTGAAATCCACCCATTCGAACCCTGCGCCGTCGAAATCGAGTTCAAAGAGCGCCGGCTCGCTGCGGTACAGCCGGTTCAGGTCGCGCACCCATTGCCACAGGCCGTAGTGGGACTGGAACTGCAGGAGGTGCCATTCCACGCTCTGTTCATGGCTCCACTCGGCCCACTGACCGATCTCGCCGCCCATGAAGAGCAGCTTCTTTCCGGGGTGCATGAACTGGTAGCCGAACAGGAGCCGGAGATTGGCGATCTTCTGCCGGTGGTTGCCCGGCATCTTGCCGGCCAGAGCGCCCTTTCCGTACACCACCTCGTCGTGGGAAAGAGGCAGCATGAAGTTCTCGAAGAAGGCGTACCAGATGCTGAAGGTGATGTTGTTGTGATGGTATTTGCGAAAGATGGGGTCATTCTCAAAATAATCAAGCGTGTCGTGCATCCACCCCATGTTCCACTTCATGCCGAAGCCAAGGCCCCCCACATGGGCGGGCCGGGATACCATGGGCCATGACGTCGATTCCTCGGCAATGGTCTGGACATCGGGAAACGCGCGGTACACCTCGCGGTTCAGGCTCCGGAGAAAATCAATGGCATCGATGTTCTCCTTCCCGCCGTACTGGTTCGGGATCCACTCCCCATCCTTGCGCGCATAATCCAGGTACAACATGGATGCCACCGCATCGATCCTGAGGCCGTCGGCATGATACTTGTCGAGCCAAAAAAGGGCGCTGCTGATCAGGAAGTTGCGCACCTCGTAGCGGCCGTAATTGAAGATGTGGCTCGTCCATTCGGGGTGGAAGCCCTTCTTCGGGTCTTCGTGCTCGTAGAGGTGCGTGCCGTCGAAATAGACGAGCCCGTGGGCATCGCCCGGGAAGTGCGAAGGCACCCAGTCCAGGATCACACCGATCCCCTCCCGGTGCAGCCGTTCGATGAGGAACATGAAGTCCTGCGGCGTGCCGTACCTGCTCGTGGGCGCGAAAAAACCTGTAACCTGGTAACCCCAGGAGCCGTAGAACGGGTGCTCCATGACAGGCATGAACTCCACGTGCGTGAAACCCAGGTCCTTCAGGTACTCGGGGAGGTAGGCCGCCATCTCGCGGTAGGTGAGCGAACGGTTGTCCTGCTCCGGCACCCTGCGCCACGACCCGAAATGCAGCTCGTAGACCGAAAGGGGCGCCTGGAGCGAATTCCGCGCGTGCCGCTCAGCCATCCATCGGGCATCGTTCCATTCGAAACTCAGGTCCCAGACGACGGAGGATGTTCGCGGCGGGGTCTCCCAGGCGAAGGCGAAGGGGTCACCCTTGTCGCCTTGATGATGGTGATGCCGGGACACGATGTGATACTTGTACAATGCTCCCTGTCCCACGCCCGGGATGAACCCTTCCCAGATGCCCGAGCCGTCGCGGCGAACGCCCAGGTGATGGGAGTCGTTGTTCCACCCGTTGAAGTCGCCGATCACCGAGACCTTCGAGGCGTTCGGCGCCCAGACCCCGAACAGCGTGCCCGCCACGCCGTCAACGGCCATGGGATGGGAGCCGAGCTTCTCGTAGAGTCCGAAGTGGTTCCCCTCCCTGAAGAGATAGATGTCATGTTCGGTCAGAAGACTGATCCCGTGGACCGCGCCCTGCTGGTTCTTCTTCGTTTGCCTGGTTCCCATGCACCCTCCCTCGAGCCTTACGCTGCATAGTATAGCATAATCAAGTGAACATGACACTGCAACATGCACCGGCGCTGAAACGGGAGAGAGAGGAAGGGGAAGCGAAGGTCAGGGATGACGCATCGGAGAAGGGCCGTGGAGTGCGTTCGTTACAGGGTCATCAGGACCAGAGGATGGCTGTTCAGCTCCCGATAGATGGCGTCCAGCTGGTCCCTGCTGCGGGCCGTGAACGTCACCGTAAGGGAAAGATACTTATCGCCGCTGCTCAGACGACGGGTGCACGATGCCTCGTCATCGCCGAGATGGCTCCCGATGATAGACAGCGCGGCCGATGCAAAGGCTTCCGTATTGAACCCCATGACCTTGAGGGGAAAGGAACAGGGGAATCGCATGAGATTGTTCTTGTTCATCGCCAAACCAATGCCCGCTCCGACGTGAATTGCGTGAACCCCCGCCCTACCGTTCCCGCGGGATGCCCCACTTCTTGCGTTTTTCCCAGAGCGACTTCCGCGTGATGCCGAGCATGTCCGCGATCTGCTGTTCGTTGAACTCGCCCTGGCACTTCATGATGAGGGCCTTAGTATAGTCCTCGATGGAGAGCCTCTTCTCGAACACCTGGTGCGGGAACGACGCTGCCTCCCGCATCTCGCCGGGCAGGTGCTCCGGTCCGATCGTCGTGCCGTCGGAGATGAGGATGGCGCGCTCGATCACGTTCTGCAGCTCGCGCACATTCCCCGCCCATTCATATCCCATCATGATCTCCATGGCGTCCGGAGCGATATCCTTGATCTGCTTGCCCATCTCGTACGAGTATTTTTCAAGATAGTGCCGGGTCAGCGACCTGATGTCCTCCCTCCGTTCCCGCAGCGGCGCGATCTGGAGGGTGATCACGTTGATCCGGTAGAAGAGATCCTCGCGGAAGGTTCCCTGCTTCACCGCCGCCTTCAGGTCCTTGTTCGTTGCAGTGACGAACCGGATGTCCACCTTGCTGCCCTTCGTGCTGCCGACCGGCCGGATAATCTGGTCCTCGATGACCCGCAGCAGCTTCGCCTGGAGCGTCATGCTCATGTCGCCGATCTCGTCCAGGAACACCGTGCCGCCCTCCGCTTCCTCGAGGATTCCCTTCTTGGACGCTACGGCCCCCGTAAAGGCGCCGCGCACATGCCCGAACAACTCGGTCTCGAGCAGGTTTTCCGGGATCGCCGAACAGTTGATCGGCACGAAGGGCATGTCGCGCCGGGGGCTGTTGTGGTGGATGATCCTCGCGAACAGCTCTTTGCCGGTGCCCGTCTCGCCGAGCAGCAGGACATTGCTCTTCGTGTCCGTGATCTTCCGAACCTCGTTCAGGATCGCCTTGAGCGCGGGGCTCTCTCCGATGATGCTGCTGAAATCATAGCTCCTGGCGATCTCGCGCTTCAGCAGCACGTTCTCCGCCTGAAGGCTCTTCTGCCGGAGCGCATTCCGGACGATCTGCTTGATCTCCTCATGGATGATCGGCTTCATGATGTAATCGTACGCCCCGGCCCGGAGCGCCTTCACCGACGTGTCCAGCGAGGCGTAGGCGGTCACCACGATGAAGATCTGGTCCGGGATCTGTTCCCGCACCTTGTTCAGCATCTCGATCCCGTCCATCCCAGGCAGAATGATGTCCGAGATGATCACGTCGTACGCATTGGCATCGAGCAGCGCAAGCCCCTGCTCCGCCGACTCTGCTGCATCCACGGTGAAGCCTTCCTTGGTGAAGATGCGCTTGATCGATTCCCTCAGCGTCTCCTCATCCTCAACGATCAGTATGCTCTTGGACATGAAATCCTCTTTCGTCAGCAGATAGACCGCCGCATACAGCGCAGAGGAACATCGCAGATTGAAGAATATAAGTTCCGGCGGCTCGCTGCAACGAGGATCATTTCAATAATACGATGGGCTCTGATTCTCGATATGTTTGACAGCGAAGTGGCCCCTTTTTTTTATTTTACCATCTTCGACTTCCCCGGATCAATGCCTTCAGGTTTCGACCGGAAGTCTGATGATGAACTTCGTACCCCTGCCCTGTTCCGAGTCTACCTCGATCGTTCCGCCGTGGTCTTTGATGATGCTGTAGCAGATGGACAGTCCGAGGCCCGTTCCCTTGGTCGGCCCCTTCGTGCTGAAGAAGGGATCGAAGACCTTGTCCCGCACCCCGGGGTCGATGCCGCGTCCCGTGTCCGCGAACAGCATCTCCACGTGTCCGTCCGCCTGGTGGATCGCAATGTCCAGGCTTCCACCTTCGGGCATCGCGTCACGGGCATTCAGGACCAGGTTCAGGAAGACCTGCTGGATCTGGTCCGGGTCGATCTTGAGAGGCGGCGTGTCCTTTACGTCGGTGTGGATCCCGATCTTCTTGAAGTGCCGGTCGTAGCGAACGAGATTCAGGGTGTTCTCCAGGATTTCCCTGAGGCTCGTGGGAACCTTCTGACGCGGATAGAGTCGCGCAAAATCGCCCAGGCTCCGCACGATGCGAGCGATCCGGTGCACATGCTCGTTGACGGTTCCCAGGGACCCCTTGACGAAAGGCGTCACCTCCTCGGCCTGCATCTCCTGCACCAGTGACGAGATGGATGCCAGGGGGTTGCCGATCTCGTGCGCCACGCCGGCCGCGAGCCTGCCAACGCTCGCGTGCTTCGTTGCGCGAAATAATTCTTCCTCGATCTTCTTTTTCTCGGTGATGTCCTCGAGGACCAGCACGTAGCCCTTCTGCGCGCCCGTGAGCCTGTTGATCTGTCCCTTGAGGACGATGGGGGGGGCGAAGTTCCGCCGGCAGGTGATCTCCCCTTCCTGAAGCTCGGGCGTAAAGAGCCGTGGTTCGAGACACGTCAGCATGTCTTCGGCCGCGCTGTTCAGCGCGTCGGACTTCTCCACGCCGGTGATCATCTCCATGCCGTGGTTCCAGTATTTCACGCGCAGCGAGTCGTCCAGGGTCGCGACGCCGAGGGGAAGGCTCTCGATGATGCTCTCGCTGAATTCCTTCAACATGGCAAGCTGGCGGTTCGCTTCGGCCAGTTCTTCACGGGACAGGGTGAGGCTCCGCGAGATCTGGCGCACCGAGTCCGAAACGCGGATCGCATCCTCATGGGTCAGGACGGCCCGCTCCTGGAACACGAGCGCGCTGATGGTCGGCCCGAGCGCCCCCGACAGCGCCTGCTCGGCCTCCTGCCTCAGCATCAGCAGCCATTCCGTCGAGAGTGAGTCCCGTTCAAGACGGTGCCGCCTCAGGAACCCTTCGATCGTTTCGCGCGCCTCCCGGCTGCCGAGGTATTGGCCGAGGATGTCCTCGATCTCCTCGATCGTCGAGGGCCGCGGGTTGGTGAACTGCAGGGGAGAATAGGAGTCCACGAAGATAATTGCCTGGCTCATCTCGGCGTCGGACTGACGCGTAAAGAGAGATACCCCGACATAGAGCCCGACGTTCAGGAGCATTCCCCAGAACAGGGAGTGGCTCCACCGGTCGAGCCCCCGGAGTCCGAAGAGCGCCGTCGGGTTGAGGAGCTGCGAGTTGAATATGGCTTCCAGGAGACCGCCCGGCTCGATGATGCCGGCCCGCATCAGCGCCGGGATGAGCAGGGTATAGGTCCAGACCGCGAATCCGGCAAGGATCCCGGCGAACGCCCCTTTCCGGTTCCCGCCCTTCCAGTAGAGCCCCAGCAGGATGGACGGCGCGAAGATGGTGACGGCTTCGAAGGACTTGAGCCCGATGTCCACAAGGCTGTAGAATTCTCCGATCGAGACCGCGAACAGATAGCCGAGCAGGACGCAGCCGATGATGACAAGCCGCTTCGTGTTCAGGATCACGGCGTGAAAGTTCCTGATCGCGCTCAGGTTCCAGAGCGTGGGCACCACGAAGCTGTTCGTCACCATGGTCGAGAGGGCGACGGATTCGACAATGATCATGGCCGTTGCCGCCGAGAACCCGCCGATGAACACGGCGAGCGTGAGCAGCCTGTGCCCGTAGTGCATGGGGATGCTCAGCACGAAGTAGTCTGCGGGGGTTGCAATGCCATTGATGAGCAGGCCGCCGTACGCGATGGGAAGCACGAAGATGTTGATCAGGAAGAGGTAGAGCGGGAAGAGCCACATGGCCTTCCTGATGTGGTTCGCCGAATAGTTCTCGACGACGGCGACATGGAACTGGCGCGGCAGGAACAGGATGGCCATCATCGAGAGGAACGTGAGCGAGGTCCACTCGAGATAGCTGACCTCGGAGCCGGTGCCGATCTTCATGAGCGAAGCATACGGGCTCCCCTTGATCCTCGTGAAGATGTCGCCAAAGCCGTTGAAGAGGCCGTAGGTGACGAAGATCCCCGCGGCCAGAAAGACCACCAGCTTGATGGCCGACTCGAAGGCAATGGCAAAGACAAGCCCGCCGTGCCGCTCCGATGCGTCCAGCCGGCGCGCTCCGAACATGACCGCAAAGATGCCGATGAGCAGCGAGATAGACCAGCCGGCGAGCTGGCTCTCCTCGGGCCGGCCGGAAAGCATCGCGATGGTGGTCATCACGGCCTTGAGCTGGAGGCCGAGGTAAGGCGTGATCCCGATGACGGCAACGATCGTGACGAGCGTCGAGAGGGAAAGGGACTTGCCGTAGCGCGAGGCGATGAAGTCCGAGATGGTCGTGATGCGGTTCTCCCGGGCGAGATAGACGATCTTCCGGAGAACGATCCACCAGAGCGCCGCCATGAGCGTCGGGCCCACGTAAATGGCGAGAAAGCTCAGGCCGGTGCTCGCGGCCTTTCCCACGCTGCCATAGAAGGTCCAGGAGGTGCAGTAGACGGCCAGGGAAAGCGAATAAACGTAGGGATTGGAAACAAGGCTCTTTCCCCGCTGGTCCTTGCGCTCGGCAACATAGGCGACGCAGAACAGCAGGAGCAGATAGGAGAGTATGACCGCAAGTATCGTCCAGGGGGAAAACACTTAACTGCCGTCCTCACGCTTGGAAAGGATGCTGGTCACGAACAGAAGAGCGATGAACAGGATCCAGATGACGAACAGCGCAACGACCAGGTTGTCCCGGAACACACTCATGAGGGGCCAGCTGAAGAACAGGAGGCCGAGGGCAAACAGGAATATCCAGACGTCTCTTTTCATCGCAGGCTGCGCTCCTTGAAGAACCGGACCAGATGATGCATAGTAACATACTTCGGGGGCGAATGCCATATGGTCGAGCAGGGACCGCGGGGTCCGGAGGGCGTTCTTGAGGCGGCATGCACCGCTGGTGCCGGACGCGGGGAGATACAGGGGCCTTTGCAGCGGCGGCTACAGCCGCCTGATGACGCCGATCGCTTTCCCGAGAATGAGCAGCTCGCCCCGGTCGACGAAAAGAGGGCTCATGGCAATGTTCTCCGGCTGCAGACGGACGCGGTTCTTTTCAGCGAAGAAGCGCTTGACCGTCGCCTCCCCGTCCCACAGCGCCACGACGATCTCGCCGTCCCGCGCGGCGTTCTGCGCACGGACGATCAGCAGGTCGTTGTCCAGGATGTGGGCGTTCACCATGCTCTCGCCCTTCACACGGAGGGCGAAGATATTGTTTGCGCTCCTGAGAGCATAGAGAGAGAGGTCCACGACGACCTCGCCCTCCCGGTTCTCCGGCGACAGCACGGGCTGTCCGGCAGCCACCCTCCCCAGCAGGGGGATGGATACGGTCGTCCGGTCAGCGGGCCGCAGCAGAATGCCGCGTGACTTTCCCCGGTCCCGCCTGATGAGCCCGCGGGCCTCCAGCGCCGAGAGGTGGCCATCCACGCCGTTCGTTGAGCGGATGCCGAACTTTGCCCCGATCTCCCTGATCGTGGGCGGCATGCCCCGGCCTGCGATGGTCGTACGGATGAAGTCCAGGATGTCCTGCTGGCGTTTCGTTATCTTTTGAGGCATGGGATCCCCCAAAGCGGTATGCAGGGCAAGAGTGCGGGCAGGAAGTGCGATGATACGAATCCCGTCCCGATAAGTCCTGTTGCTTCGTACGGGAAACCGCAGCAGGACCAGCTTCAGTATAGTGAACTGATGTTCATGTGTCAAGACGAGAGATGAACGGGCAGGCTATGGAAGTCACTCGTTTGTCTGATACCTTTGGCGCAGGATGAAAGGCAGGGCGGGGTTCCGCTCCTCGACGATTTTCCCAATGGCGGAACAAGAATCATACGTCATGGGCCTTCTTGTTTCGGAGGAACTCGCCGAACCTCATGTCCACCTTCATGATGTGATCGACGATCCAGTCCACGACCACCTGATTGGTCGTTGCCGAGAGGTCATAGGACGCTCCGGAGATCCGGGGCTGCTCGGCCTGCTCCTTCAGCTCCTTCAAGGCCGCAAGGTACTTCTGGTGCTCCCGCAGCTGCTCCTCATAGCCTGGATACCCGGTTTCGCGCATGTGCTTTGCCTCATCGGCGAAGTGCACTCTGGCATAATCATCGAGAAACTTGAGCACACCGTCGATTTCCGATTTGCAGCGGTGCTCTCTTATGGCAAGGACCAGCCTGTTGATCCTCCTGAACAGCTCCCTGTGCTGGCTGTCGATCGTATCGATGCCGACTTCCAGCGTTTTGTTCCATTCCATGACAGCCCTCCCGACGTATCATCATGGATATTAACAATCGATGGTGCCCGTGTCAAGATGACAGAATGGCGCTTTCCTCCGTAATCAGTTTGACAGCCCGCGTTAAAAAAGTTACTCTTATACCATGAAAACCGCTGTAGAAATCTACAAGCTGCTTCCGAAAACGAACTGTGGAAAATGCGGGACGCCGACCTGCTTCGGCTTTGCCGCGAAACTTGCGACGCATCAGGCGAAGGCCGGCCAATGCGTGAACCTGAGCGAGAGTGCGAGTGCGATCCTTGAGAAGGAGCGGTCCGGCGGCCGGGATTCACCCGGCACAGTGTACGAACAGGCGCTGGAATCGCTTCGCCCGAAGGTACGAGGGCTCAACTTCGAGCGCGCCGGGCACCTGTTCGGGGCGCGGCTGGTCAATGCGGATACGATCGAGATCAGCTTCCTCAATGAGGCCTATCGCGTCACCAGGGATAAGGTGACCGATGCAGCGGGTCACGAGCCGCGGCCCTGGGTCTCGATCCTCATTTGTAACCACCTCTGCATGCCCGATCCGCCCGCCCCGCGTGGAGAATGGATAACCTTCGGCTCCGTGCCGGCCTCCCATGCAAAGGACAAGGCCTGGGCCGGACACGTGGAAGAGGTGATCGCTCAGCATTTTTCGGGAAACGTGAAGGCGCTTCATTCCGCCTGCCTGAAGCTGGGCGGAGTGCCTGCCGTGATCAAGGGCAGTCACGACGCGGCCTTCGAGTTCCGCTTCTTCCCCCACTACCCCGCGCTGCTCCTGTTCGATGACGCCGCTCCGGAAGAGGATTTTCCCGCGCAGTGCAAGCTCCTGCTGGACGTGACAGCACCGAGATATCTGGACATCGAATCGATGGTGGTGCTGGGGGAGGAGTTTGCGGGGAGATTGACGGGGGGATGAAGGCAGTGCGTAGGGAAACTCAAATCCATTGATGAAGCGCAGATTCCTGGGGTTTGCTGCCAGCCGGTACGATTGATTCCATCCAGTTGATCCAAATAATTCCTGCCACTGATTCCCGCAAACCTTTTACCCCCGTTAAAGGCGATGATGTTACAGTCCATACTGCTACCAGTAGATGAGCATCTCAAGGACGCTGTTGAACCTCGTCAGCTTTACCTACAATCAGGCACCCGTGACCGGTAATATGAGACAACAACTTTACGTACACCTTATATTATTTACAAATACTTTTGTGTTTGATAGAATTTGACTGGTATTTTTAATGAGTAAATGCTCGACGCTTTCCGTGTGGAGACTTTCATGCGTTTAAAGAACTTCAAAGCCTCGATTCTCCTCTTTGTGCTCTTGAGTTCCATCGCCGAAAGCAGCAGCGCCTCCAAATGGTTTTTAATCACACAGACCCAGGACATCAAAATATTTATCGATAGGGAGTCCCTGCGAATAAACGGACCCAAGATCAAGGTTTGGGAAAAGTGGGTATACACGAGACCCCAAGAAGTCCTAAGCTCTTCTCCAGAGAAGACATATAGCTCAGAGAAGATATTGGCAGTCTACCGTTGCGACGAAAGGGCCTCCGCCTTCCTCCAGATCAATGAATATGCCGATAGAGATGGTTCGTCAGAAATCGTGCAACATTTCTCATATCCTGATATTCCTTCGCTCTATACACAAATCGTACCTGACTCCCTTAATGAACATATCTTGGAGTTCATCTGCAGTATGAAAAAGTCGCCCAAACAGATATAACAGCGAACCGTTTAGGTTTGGGCTGCGTTCCTCAGCCCAAACCTTTACTTCGGCTTACACTCATCAAAGCACTGTTCAGACGTACGACTCGTGTATTCCCTGCATGCTTTGATACATGCGTCAATGGATGAAGCTGGTTTTTTCGTTTTTGAATCGGCGACTACTTTATCGTCCTTGAAATAAATAGCTCTTGTCTTGAAAAAATTCTCCCAGTATATCCACTTATTCAGTTGCAAGGACGGTGTTTTGTTCGCCGGCGGGTACCCATACGCCATAATTACCGCTGCCTTACTCATTCCGAAAGCAGTCTCTCCCGCCCTCACCATCTTTTGCTCCTCGTTCGTCAGTGAACTGAACGCTCCGCCTTCGGCCGTTGGGTCATTTTGAGAAAAGTATTGCTTAAACAAATCCCAGACGCTGGCACCCGCGGCGGCGTGTCTCGAAATGAAAACAATTTTATATGACTTGCCGCTCGAGTCATGAAACCGAATGCAATCTTGCCGTTGTTCCAGGTCCAGTGTGTTGATGACTGGTTTCGATCCATCCCGAACTTCGGTAATTTTTACTTTTGTGCCTATTGGTAAAAATTGACCCCTAAGGTAATTCGTCGACTCTATGTTACTTTGATTATCGAACCAAATGTTAGTAGTGGTGTAAAATATTTTTCCTTCGACATTTTCTGCAGGCTGCGCGGTAAGGGCCCAAAGCAGAACGCTTATAACATTCATAAGAATAAGAAGTCCGCGTCTCATTGATCGCCTCCTAAATCTAGAGTTGTTGGGTTCATTTCTCTGCATGTGTTTGTTCGGCATCACTCGTTTGCCATTTCAGCAGCAGTGGACTATTTTCAACCCGCAGACTGAGCCTATGGCTTCCCCGTTTTGAGATAGTTGACAATCTTATCCGCATGTTTCTGCATCAGTCTACGAGGAGAGATCAGAGAGCTTGAATATTTTGACTCGGCCTCGAACCTCGATAACACCGCCTGGGATATTGCATCTTTCACTACAATCGATGTCGAAATCCAATCCGTCCCCCCGATGGACCCTACCCCTAATTTCTCCCAACTCGGCCGCATTTATACTTGGTGACCACGATCGCAACTATCCTTGGCTCTCCGGAACCGCTCTGCGTGGTCAGCCCCGCTGCATCTAATTGATCGATGACTCTTTCACGCAAAATGGACAAAGCTTCCAGCGGTGCTTTTCCATTGTCAATGATTTGGTAAGTGAAATTGTGGCCTGGGTCGGCTTGGTATGGCTCTCTTATGTTGAGTGACATTTCTACACAGCCGATCAGTAGCTCACAGCAAAGCAACACGCCAGCAAGTGATACCAGTTTCATAAAATTGGTGACTCCTGTGATTGACTGGGGCAAGCCTCTGTAGGTCATACAACTAGTAATTGTCCAATTGAAAATCCCGCAGATGAAGCAACACTTACAGGAAGTATTTGTCGTCCAACAACTATATCATACTATCCACTATGCGACTAATTATTCCGTGGTCGTCCGGGCAATAGATGCCCCCCTCTGGAAGTTGTCGTTTCCCCGCCTTTCCCCACCTGATCCCTTCCGACTTCGGGAGATACATAGGGTAGATGCACAGGAGATCGGGAAACTAATATTCTATTATTTATGAAACCAGAAAGAAAACCCCAGCCTTTTGCGGCTGGGGATGAAGGGTTGGACGAGGCGAGAGGAGATTAAATCGCCCCTATGCTTCTTCTCACAGTTTCAACGGTCTGTAGCCCCTGCTTACTTCATTAATCTTTTGCGTGGCACTTGTTGCAGAGCGAGCGCTGGTAGGAAGCCAACGAAGCTTCCGACTTCTGATACATGCCCTGCTTGTACTCTGCCGCGGTGTAGCCGACTGAGTAGCTGGTGCCGGTGTTGTCCACGCCGGGATACAGGCTGTTGTACACGATGAACTCACCCTCGTTGCTCCACCGGGTCATTTCGGGGAACGCCGTTGCGTGGGCCCTGTGGCAGGACAGGCACATCACCTGCGACGTGCCGTTCATGCCGCCGAGCTGTGAATCATTGGTCTGGGCATGACCCTTCAGGGTCGCATAGTTGGCTGCGCTCATTGCCAGGCCTTCTTCGAAGGGAACCAGCGACAGGTAGGCGCTCGCTACGGTGCCGTTGAAGGTGCCCGACTTCACGTAGGTGTTGTAG
>DATIZR010000066.1 GCA_035516965.1 Nitrospirota bacterium | reverse complement strand
TGCCCATCTTGAAGAAAAATAGCCCCCTCACCCGCAATGAACTCAGAATCCTCAGACATCACGCGGCTGCAGGATATGTTTTGCTTTGCCATTACCTGCATGACACGCAGAGCCTTGCCGCCAGGATATCGAGAGATCATCACGAGCGGAGGGACGCTTCGGGATATCCCCGCGGCATTCATCTGAATGACCACATGGTGGAGATCATTGCCACCTGTGACGTGTACGATGCACTTGTTTCACCGAGGCCCTATAGACTCCGTTCGTACGATAACAGGACCGCCTTGGAGGAAATTACCAGGATGGCGGAAAGAAACCAGATAGGTTGGAGTGTTGTTAAGGCTCTGGTAGCTCATTATCGCAAGGCGAAGATTCACTTTGGCGAGACCAGAATCTCAAAGGAAAAAAGGGGCATCCCTCCTCCCGGCAATTTGCACGGTATCATAGCAGATGAAGGGGGACGGTCAAAAGATGTTTGACAGTGCACCATTCTCAGTGCTTTTCCTCTTTCCCACCCCAATCCACTCTACAATTGCGGCTATACTATATGAGTGGCTATCATTTTTATCGATTATATGCAGCTCTACTATCAAGAGGTCGCAAGGACCGCTGTCCCGGCGGTGACCGGCGGGAAGTTCGTCCAGATCAGGAATGGAGCGTCGCTCTATCTTGTTTTTTCACCCACGGAGTTTACGAAATACCACGCGAACATCGTTGAGCGGTTCTGCATGGACAAGGGGATAGATGGACGCTACGATGCGGAACGGAAGCGGTTCGATATTTATGATACGGCCTGGACCATTGTGGGCGGCGGGAAATTCGAAATCGACAGGGCACGGAAAACAATCAGGCTCCACGACGACTCTCTGGCCTATGGGAAATTCGACAAAGCGGGTCTCGCGGATGCGATGCTGTCCTTCAGTGAGTTTTCCGGGTTCACGATCCAGATTGAGTAGCTCATCCTGGTCCTGCTTCGCCTGAGGAGCTCCTTATTCCTGCTTCTGCTTTTTCGTGGATTTCATGTTGTGGTTCAGCTTCGCCTGTCTCTTGTTCGTGCGGTACCTGCCCACGGCCTTTTCATGGGTCCCGTAATCATTGGAGAAATAGTGACTGCCGTCCCCCTGGGCGACGAAGAAGAGATAGTCCACGGGCTCGGGATAGAGCGCTGCGAGGATCGCTCCCTCGCCGGGGTTAGCGATCGGTCCCGGAGGGAGCCCCTTGTGGAGGTAGGTGTTGTAGGGTGAGTTACGCTTCAGGTCCTGCCTGGTCACCTTGGTGATCCAGGCTTTTGTGCCATAGACCGCGGTAGGGTCCGCCTGGAGCTTCATCCCTTTCTTCAACCGGTTGTGGTATACGGCCGAGATGAGCTTACGCTCCGACGAGACCTTTGCCTCCTTTTCGATGATCGATGCGAGGGTGAGCACCTGCTGCTCGGTCATCCCGAGTTCTTCCGCGCGGGACCGGTAGCTGCCGACGAAGACCGCCTGGTACCGCTGGACCATCTTCTTCGGGATGTCTTCGAGTTTGATGCCCTTGGGGAAATAATAGGTGTCCGGGAAGAGATGACCTTCCAGCGTGTCCGCTTCGACCCCGAGTGATCGCACGAACTCACGGTTCTTCGCCAGCTTTATGAACTGCTGGGGATCGGAGAGCAAGGGAGTGTTCGAGAGCGTCCACCCGATCTGGTAGAGATTATAGCCCTCGGGGATGACCACCTCATACTCGATGATCCTTCCCTTTCTCAGCGCCTCCAGCACGTCCCACAGACGCATATTCGTGTGCAGGCCGTAATACCCCACGCGCACCTTCCGGCTGATGCCCTGCAGCCTGCCGATGATCTCGAAATAGCCGCGGTACCGGATGACGCCTTCCTTCTGAAGAGATGCCGCGATCGCCTTGAAGCTCATGCCCTCCGTAACCTGCACTTCCTTCCAGACCTTTTCCTTGGTCGGCGGCACGAAAAGCGCGATGTAGAAATGAATCGCTATGATCAGCGTGAACGTGGCGAACAGGAAGGACGGCCAGGGATGTTTCCGGGCCCCCCTCGCACCTGACGCCAGAGCCTCTCGAACAAGGTCGACAATCTTCATACTTTATTATTATAACGCAGGAGCCATCATTTTGAAATGGTTTTTTTAGGCAGAAGAGCGATTCACAGCTGGCCCGACCGCAGGATGCCGATCAGGAGCCAGAACCCGAGGATTGCCGCGATGCTGTATCCGATCACGCCGAAGATGGGAAAGCCGAATATCCTGTGACCGAGGCCGGAATGGATCACGATGGAAGAGGCGATGATGATGGCCGCCGTCAGGATGCTGAAAGAAAGGCGGTTGCTCGATTTATCCACGTCCCGTATGAACCGGTCGAGTTCCTCGTGCCTCACGTTGATATGCAGATCATCCCGCACCAGTTTCCGGATCAGCGTCTGCGACTGATGTGAGACGGACGTGAACATGTTCTGGAACTCCTTGACGCTGTTCCAGGCCGCCTTTGCCGCACGGCGCGGATCCTTCTGTTTCCTGATGAGCCGTGCGACATAGGGTTCGGCCATCTCGACGAGGTTGAAATCAGGCTCGAGCTGCCGGAGAATGCCGTCGATCGTCAGCAGGGTCTTGTTCACCAGATACAGGTTCTGGGGCATGCGCAGCTTGAAGCGGATGGAAATCTGCGTCAGACGGTCCAGGTAAGCGCCCAGATCCACCTGCTTCACCGACATCCCGTAATAAGGCTCCAAAAATTCTTCCAGGTCCTCTTTCAACTCACGGCGCAGCGTGTCCCGGTCCATCCGCTCGTCGGAGAGGAACCCAATGTTCACGTACTGGTCGATGAGCTTGTCAAAATCGCGCTCCGCGATGGCAATGAGGATATCGCTGTAGTAGCTCATGTTCTCTTCGGTGACCCTGCCCACGATGCCGAAATCCACGGGCGCTAGCCTGCCGTCGGGCAGGATAAAGAGGTTGCCCGGGTGAGGGTCGCCGTGGAAGAAGCCGTCCTGGAAGACCATCTTGAAAAAGGCATCCGCCCCCGCCTTGGCGATGCTATGACGGTCGAAGCCCTGCCGGTCGATCGCGTCGAGATCATCGATCCGGATGCCTTCGATCCGCTCGAGCACGAGGACATGCCGGGTCGTCAAGGGAGAATAGACCCGGGGAACGTACATCACGTTGCTCCCTTCGAAATTGCGCCGGAGCCGCGTGGCATTGGACGCCTCTATGAAGAAATCGAGCTCCCGGTGGATCGTGCGGGCGAACTCGATGACGATTCCCTTCGGATTATGAACGGCGATCTCGGGTACGTAGGCGTCCATCAGTTCTGCGATCCCCTGGAGGATGCTGATGTCGCGGTCGATGATCCGGTCGATATGGGGGCGCTGGACCTTGACCATGACCTCGCTGCCGTCGAGCAGGACGGCCCGGTGCACTTGCGCGATCGAAGCGGCCGCGACCGGCACAGGGTCGAACTCGAGGAACAGGGCTTCCAGCGGAGCCCCGAGGTCCTGTTCAATGATCTCTTTTGCCTGTTCGAAGGGAAAGGGTGAAACGGAGTCGGTGAGCCTGCAGAGTTCGCGTGCGTACTCGACGGGAAGAAGATCAGGCCTGCAGGAAAGAACCTGCCCGAACTTGATGAAGGATGGTCCGAGCTCCTCGAACATGATGCGCAACCGCTCAGGCGTGGTCCGCCGCTCGTCAGCAGAGGGGGGCCCTTTTCTGAATGCCAGGACCCTTCTCCCGAACGATACGAACCGCTGCAGTCCGAGCTGCTCGACCAGCTGACCGAACCCGTGTCGGGTCGCCACCAGGATGATCTGCCTGACGCGGGGAATGTCCCGGTAGTGTCTTCTCCAGAAACCCAGCAGCGACATGGGCGTTTTGGGCGACGGGTTAAGCCGCGCCCTTCTCTTCCGTGTTCTCGAGCTTCGCCAGCCGTGCGGAAATATTCTGGAGTTTCTTTTCCATCTTTTCGATGTCATCCCGCGACGGGATGTTCAGTTTCTCGAATGTCGCTGAGACGGCGTCCTTGATCTTATGGTCGAATTCCTTGCGGCCGTCCTCCGCCTTGGAGACCCACTCCTTGACCAGAGACGAGGCGTCACTCTTCGAGAGCTCGCCGGCCTTGACCAGTTCGTCAACGAATTCCTTTGCCTTTTCCTGTGCACCCAAACCTGCCAGCATCGCCTTTTTGATGATCTCCGCAACCGTCATGGTACCCTCCTTGGCTGTGATTTCCGTTAAAGTATCCGCCGAAAGACCTATCCCTTTTTTATTATACCATAGAGCGCGTCCAGGGCCGCGTCCAGTTTGGCCGGATCCTTGCCCCCCGCCTGGGCCAGGTCCGGCTTCCCGCCACCGGTCCCGCCGAGGATGGAAGCCAGTTCCTTGATGATAGTTCCGGCGTTGAAGCGGCCAGTCAGGTCCTTCGAGACCATAACGATCAGGCTCACCTTGTCGTCCTTGGCCGACCCCAGCGCCAGGATGCCGCTCCTGATGTTGTCGCGCAGTTTGTCGCCGAAGTCCCTGAGGTCCTTCGGGTCCATGTTCTCCACGCGCCTCGCCAGCACTCTGACACCGCTGATCACTTTGGCATCTTCGATGATGGCCCCCGCCTGGGAAGCCTGCATCTTGTGCCTGAACCGGTCGAGTTCCTTCTCCGTCTCCTTCAACTGGCTCACGAGCCTCTCCACGCGACCGGCCACGTCCGGGTCCGAGGCCTTCAGCATCTGACCGATCTCTCGCAGGCTCTGCTCCTCTTTCCGGACCGCCTGGTACGCGCGCCTGCCCGCGAGGATCTCGAGCCGCCTCACTCCGGCCGCAATGCCCGACTCCGAAACGATCTTGAACAGCCCGAGGTCGCCGCTGGCACCTGCGTGGGTGCCGCCGCAGAGCTCCTTGCTCACGTCCTTCACGGTCACGACGCGCACCTTGTCTCCGTATTTTTCATCAAAAAGAGCCATGGCGCCCGTGGAGATCGCCTGGTCGATGTCCATTTCCACGACCTCGACGGGGTGGTTCTCGATGATCCGCTCGTTCACCAGCTCCTCGATCCGTTCCTTCTCGCGCTCCGTGAGCGCCGTGTAGTGCGTGAAGTCGAACCGGCAGCGGTCCGGGGCCACGAGCGACCCCGCCTGCTTCACGTGCTCGCCCAGCACCGACCGGAGCGTGGCATGCAGGATGTGGGTCGCCGTATGGTGGCGCACCGTGTCCATCCGGTCTCCGGCGTCCACCTTCGCGAGCACCGCATCGCCGACCTTGAAGCCGCCCTTCTTCACTTTGCCCCGATGGATGAACAGCCCTTCGACCGGCTTCACCGTGTCGGAGACCTCGAACTTGGCAGCCTCCCCAAGCAGTTCACCCTTGTCTCCGACCTGCCCCCCGGACTCCGCATAGAAGACCGTCTGGTCCAGGATGATCTCTGCCTCGTCACCCTCGCGCGCTTCCTTCACCTGGCGATCGCCCTGAATGATCGCGAGAACCTCTCCGGTTCCCTCGAGCAGCCCGTAGCCGTTGAACACGGTTTTCCTGACTCCGGAGGCGACCTCCCTGTAGACCGGCTTGATCTTTTCCTCGCCCGATCCCGCCCAGGCAGCCCGCGCCTTGTCGCGCTGCTCCTGCATGGCCCGGTGATAGCCTTCCTCGTCGATCTCCAGGTGCATGTCCCGCGCCATGTCGGCAACGAGGTCCAGCGGGAACCCGAAGGTATCGTAGAGTTTGAACAGCACGTCGCCGGGGATCCTGTTCTTCTTGCCGGCTTTGAGCCTCATGACCGCCTCATTCAGGAGCGCCATGCCGGAATCGAGTGTCTGTCCGAACCGCTCCTCCTCCAGCAGCACGACCTTGGCCACGTGCTCGCGCGAGTCCACGAGCTCCGGGTACGCCGCGCGCATGGCGTCAACCACCGCGCCCGTGAGCCGGTACAGGAACGGCTTCTGGATGCCGATCAGCCTCCCGTAGCGGCTCGCCCTCCGGATGATCCGGCGCAGCACGTATCCCCTGCCCTCGTTCGACGGCAGCACGCCGTCGGAGATCAGGAACGTCATCGAGCGCAGATGATCGGCGCATACCTGGTAGGAGATGTCGGTCTGCTCGTCCTTGTGGTACGGGACGCCCGCCATGGCTGCGATCTCCCTGATGATCGGCTGGAACAGGTCGGTTTCGAAATTGGACCGCACGTTCTGGCACACGGCGGAGAGACGCTCCAGCCCCATGCCCGTGTCGATGGAAGGCTTGGGCAGCGGCGTGAGCTTGCCCGTCGCGTCGCGGTTGTACTGCATGAACACCAGGTTCCAGATCTCGAGAAACCGGTCGCAGTCGCAGCCCACGGCGCAGGTGGACTTTCCGCAGGACATCTCCGGCCCCTGGTCGATGATGATCTCGGAGCAGGGCCCGCACGGACCCGTGTCGCCCATTGCCCAGAAATTGTCCTTCTCGCCCAGCCGCACGATTCGGTCGGGCTTGACGCCGGCGACCCGCTGCCAGAGCTGGAAGGCCTCATCGTCGTCTTTGTAGATCGTGACCCAGAGCTTGTCCTTCGGGAGCTTCACCTTGTCGGTCAGGAACTCCCAGGCGAACCCGATGGCTTCCTTCTTGAAATAGTCGCCGAAGGAGAAGTTCCCGAGCATCTCAAAAAACGTATGGTGCCGGGCCGTGTGGCCGACGTTCTCGAGGTCATTGTGCTTCCCGCCGGCGCGCACGCACTTCTGCGAGGTCACTGCCCGCTTGTAGTCGCGCACGTCCTCGCCGAGGAACACCCCCTTGAACTGGACCATGCCCGCGTTCGTGAACAGAAGCGACGGGTCGTTCTTCGGAACGAGGGAAGAGCTGGGGACGATCTTATGCCCCCGCTCGGCAAAATATTCGAGGAACAGCTTGCGCAGGTCGCTGGCTTTCACAACACACCTCGTTGAAATGGAAGTAGATTGCCCCGGGCGCTTGATTCCGGGCGCAGCGAAGGATCTCCCGGAAGAGGACCTCTCGCTTCGCTCAGGGTGACGGCAGGAACAGAGAGGAAAATAGCAGAAAAGGGGGAATAATTCAACAGATTATTGAGGTGCTTCTTCAACCAGGCCTGAACAGGGAGGGATCACGAGCTGTCTTTCAACCGGCAACAGAGCGCTTGCGTCACGACGAGGACCCCGGCCTACGCTGTCTCCTGCCGGGGAACCATGCGGAGCATTTCCCGGACGACTTCGCCTGAAAACCCCTTCCGTCCCAGAAATCCCGCAAGCCGCCGTTTCCGCACATCCGGTGTGAAGCGGGCGAGGGTCCTTAGCTTCTTCTCCGCTTCACGGCGGGCGATCTCGGATTCCGATGAATCATCGAATGCTTCGGCAAGCGCTTCATGGGCGGTGTCGCGGCCGATGCCCTTCTGTCGGAGTTCCAGCTCTATCCTCCGCCTGCCGAACCCGCGGGTCCGCACCCTCGCCGCGGCCCACTGACGGGCAAACTTCGGGTCATCGAGATAGCCGAACCGGAGGAGCTGTTCGACAACGGCGCTGACCGTATTGGCAGGGAACTCCCGCTCGCGGAGCTTCTTCTCGACTTCGGCCCTGCTTCGCGGGCGGATGGCGAGAAAGCGGTAGGCCGTGTTCCTGGCTTGCTTCAGTTCCTTTTCATCCCGTCCCTCGTTCGGCATCCCGCGCTCCCTGTCGGGCTACTTGTCGCCGAACCGGTCGATCTTGAAGTCCGAGTCCGTAGACCCTCCGGTGTACTCGCGTGCCTCTCCGGATTTCTGACTGTCCGCCGGCGGCGTATTCCCGTAGCGGGACGGAACCCCGAGGGGCTTTCCGGTCGTCGAGCCGGGAGCGGCCCCGCCGACCTTGCCGGGAATGCCTCCTGCGGGCTTTGCGCCGCGCTTCCGCGCCTCGTCCTCGTCGGCCGCGATATCGCTCGTCGACTGGATTCCCTTCACCTTCAGCGCAAAGTCGTCCGGGTTGCTTGCCGTCGTGATCGCCTCTTCGTAGGTGATCATCCCCTTCCTGTACAGTCCGAGGAGCGACTGGTCGAAGGTCTGCATGCCGTAATGCATCTGGCCCGCGGCGATGATGCTCGGGACCTGGCGCGTCTTGTTGTCGTCGATGATGGCCTCCCGGACCGACAGGGTCCCCAGCATGATCTCGACGGCGGCGACGCGGCCGTTCCCGTCCGCCTTCGGGACGAGGCGCTGCGATACGATGCCCTTGATCACCGAGGCGAGCTGCATCCTGACCTGCTTCTGCTGGTAGGGCGGGAAGACCGTGATGATACGGTTGATCGTTTCCGCCGCGTCCAGGGTGTGCAGCGTGGAGAGGACGAGGTGGCCGGTCTCTGCCGCGGTCAACGCCGTGGAGACCGTCTCGAAGTCGCGCATCTCGCCGACCAGGATAACATCCGGGTCCTGGCGGAGCGCGCTCCGGAGCGCGTCGCCGAAGGAGAACGTGTCGGCGCCGATCTCGCGCTGGTTCACGATGCTCTTCTTGTCGCGGTGCAGGAACTCGATGGGGTCCTCGATGGTGACGATGTTGGCCGTGCGGCTGGTGTTGATGAAGTCGATCATGGCAGCGAGCGTCGTGGATTTGCCGCTGCCCGTCGTACCGGTCACGAGAATGAGGCCCCGCTGTTCGGCGGCAATCTTTGAGAGGACGACGGGGAGATTGAGCTCCTCGAAGTTCAGGATCTTGGCCGGTACGAGACGGAAGACCATGCCCACGCTGCCACGCTGCTTGAAAACGTTCACACGGAAGCGGCCGAGGCCCGGCACGGCATAGGCCATATCGAGCTCGTTCTTTTCGGTAAATTTTGCCTTCTGGACGGGGTTCATGATGCCCTGAGCCGTGGCGAGCACGTCCTCCTGGGTCAGCCGCTTTTCGGTCTCGAGCGGCGTCAGCTTCCCGTCGATCCTGAGGATCGGCGGAACGCCGACCTTGACGTGCAGGTCCGAAGCCCGCTTTTCAAAGGTCACTTTGAGCAGTTCGTTCAGGTTCATTTATGCCTCCGCATGCTTCTCTGATTTCTGGCCTTTCGCGGCCTTTATTACCCTCTCGGGAGCCGGCGCGGCTTCCTTGTCTTTCGCCGGCGCGCCGCTCTCCGCGGCCGGTGCGTCTGCACCGCTGACCGGGAGGCCCGCTGCCTGCCGCACCTTGAGCTCGATCTCGGCCATCATGTCCCGGTGCTCGTTCAGGAACTGCTTCACATTCTCCCGTCCCTGGCCGATGCGCGTCCCGCTGTAGGAGAACCAGGCGCCGCTCTTTTCGATGATGTTCTTCTCGACGCCCATGTCGATGATCTCGCCGGTCTTCGAGATTCCTTCGTTGAACATTATATCAAATTCAGCGGCCCGGAAGGGAGGGGCTATCTTGTTTTTCACCACTTTCACCTTCACCCTTCCGCCGGTCACTTCCTCGCCTTCCTTGACGGCCGACACCTTGCGGATATCGAGCCGGACCGAGGCGTAGAACTTGAGCGCGTTGCCGCCCGTGGTCGTTTCGGGATTGCCGAACATCACGCCGATCTTCATGCGGATCTGGTTGATGAAGAGGAGCGTGGTGTTGGACTTGCTGATGGCGCCCGTCAGCTTGCGGAGCGCCTGGCTCATGAGGCGCGCCTGGAGCCCCATGTGCGCGTCGCCCATCTCTCCTTCGATCTCGGCACGCGGCGTGAGCGCCGCCACGGAATCCACGACGATGACGTCGATGGCGCCGCTCCGGACCAGCGTCTCGGTGATCTCGAGCGCCTGCTCGCCCGTATCCGGCTGTGATATCAGAAGGTCGTCGGTGCGCACCCCAAGCTTGCGCGCGTAGATGACATCCAGCGCATGCTCGGCGTCGATGAAGGCGGCCTGGCCGCCTGCCTTCTGCGCCTCGGCGATGATATGGAGCGCCAGCGTGGTCTTGCCCGACGACTCGGGCCCGTAGACCTCGACGATCCTTCCCCTCGGCACGCCGCCCACGCCGAGCGCGATGTCAAGCCCCAGGGAGCCCGTGGAAATGGCGGGAATGTTGGCCGGCACTTCCTCCCTGCCCAGCCGCATGATCGAGCCCTTGCCGAACTGCTTCTCGATCTGTCCCACCGCCAGTTCCAACGCTTTCAACCGTTCCTTGTCCGCCATGGTGTATCTCCTTTCGCCGCAGCGCGGCTGATCGAATTGATTTGTTTCAGCGACTGTCCCTTTATCGCAGTCCCACTTTTGCAATCTCCGTGTACACGGCGCCGCTCCGGTTGAGCTCGCTCTTCATCAGGCTGACGCCGGTCACCTCGAACTCCGGCAGTTTGATGTCCCTGATCTCGTCGAGCGCCTTGCGCCACTGGTCGCGGGACCGGATGTACTTGACCCTCGCGAGCGTGAGATGCGGTTTGAACGCCCTGTTCTCGCGATCCATGCCAAGCCGGGCCATTGCGTCCTCGACCGCTTCCTGCAGCCGCGTGAGCTGATCGAGGTCCCCCGAAAGGCCTATCCATGCCACGCGCGTGTTGTTCGCATTCGGGAACGCGCCCACCCCTCCGACGGCAAGCCGGAACCTTCCCCTGCCCGAGACCGCTCCCGAGAGCGCCTGCTCGATGTCCGGGACCAGCGCTGCCGGTATCTCTCCGAGAAACTTGAGCGTCAGATGGATGCCCTCGGGCCTGGTCCAGCTCGCCTCCACGCCCGAACCCTTGAGCCGGTCTTGCGCCTCGGCCATCTGTTTCTTGATGGCCTCGGGTATCTCTATGGCGATGAAGGAACGCATATCTATCAGGGTACAGATGACCACCGTTCAGAATACAAATTGACGTTCGATTCTCCCGTCCTTGTCTCTCGTCCCCCGTCTCTGCCTCTCGTCTGCCCTCTGTCTTCGGTCCTCTCACCCGATCAGGTATCTCCTCACCATATCCAGCGCCATCTGCGCGGACCTCAGCCGGATCTGCTCACGGTCGCCGAGGAACCGGTGCTCGACCGCCTGCACTCCCCGGTCTGTCGCGACCGCCGTGTAGACCAGGCCCACGGGCTTCTGCTCGCTCCCGCCGCCCGGGCCGGCGATGCCGGTGACGGAAAGGCCGATGTCCACGTTCGCCGATTCCCTGACGGCCTTCGCCATGGCCTTTGCGACCTCGCTGCTGACCGCGCCGTGGCGGTCGATCAGGCCCGCCGGCACTCCCAGCAGCTCCGTCTTGGCGGTGTTGCTGTAGGTCACCACACCGCGGTCGAAATACCCGGAGCTTCCGGCGATGTTCGTGATCTGGGCGCCGATCAGGCCGCCGGTACATGACTCCGCCACGGCGAGCGTGAGCCTCCGCTGTTTGAGGAGAGCGCCGACCACCTCTTCCATGGTCTGGCCGTCCGCGGCGTAGACCGCGTCGCCGAGCCTTTCTCTGATCACGGCTTCGGTCCGGTCCGCGTGAGACTGGGCCTGGTCGGCGCTGGTGCCGGGAGCAATGATCCGGATATCCACCCCGGTTTCCTTCGCGGTCAGGCCCACCTTCGGCTCGGCCCTGCGCATGATGTCCTGGATGGCCTTGTTGACTGCCGACTCGGAAATGCCGCAGGTGTGCAGCACTTTCCGCCTGAGGAACAGCCTTCCCGAGGCCCGCTCCGCGAGCGCCGGTTTCAGCTCTTCCCGGAACATGGCGTACAGTTCCCGCGGAACGCCGGGCAGCACCGCGATAAAGGAGTCCTTTTCGAAGAGAAAGAAACCCGGCGCGATGCCCACGGGATTGCGCAGAAGCCGGGCGCCGACCGGGATCAGGGCCTGCCGGTCGTTCGCGACCAGGACGTCCTTTCCCCTGCCCGCAAGCCGTTCATGGATCGCCTTGTGCGCGTCCTCATTCAGCACGAGCCGCTTCTTGACGATCTTGGCGACCACCTTGCGCGTGATGTCGTCCTCGGTCGGGCCTATCCCGCCCGAGATGATCACCACCTCGGCCCGGTCCATGGCCCTGCGGAAGGTGTCTTCCATGTCCTTCTCATCGTCCCCCACGACGGTCTTGAAGGCCGTTTCGATCCCCAGGGACAGGAGTTCCTCGGACAGGAACAGGGAATTCGTCTCGGGAACGCCGGAGAGCAGTTCGCTGCCGGTCGCTATGATCTCAGCACGCATGAGCACCCTCTAGGCAACCATGGATAAACACGGATAGAAAAAATTCCTGCTTCACATCCCGCAATCCGCACACATACCGGTATTCAAACACCCGTCCGGTACGGATCCTCAATTCGCAAAGTACCAGATTACTCGAAGCACGATATTCGTATACACCCCCGCCGCGATGTCGTCCAGCACGATGCCCGGGCCGCCGTGCAGGTCCTGCAGCCGTCTTGCCGGAAATGGCTTGATGATATCGAACACCCGGAACAGGAAGAACCCCGCGGCGATGAACAGCCACCCGGCGGGCACCAGGGCCATCGAAACGAGATACCCGGCGATCTCGTCGATCACGATCGACCCGTCGTCCTTCCTGCCCAGCATCCGTTCCGCCTCATCGGCAATCCAGATCGCGATCCCGGTCACCGCGGCGCACGCGGCGAGATACCAGGCAGCGGGCAGACCGGCAAGGAGCAGGTACAGGAGAACGGCAACCATTGTCCCCGCGGTGCCCGGCGCGAAGGGAGACCTCCCCGACCAGGCGCCCTGCGCCAGGAAAAGGATCAGTCCCCTTCTCAATCCTCCCTTTTCCGTCTGTTCAGCGGCGTTCATTCTATCATTGCCTTTCGCAGCCGGTCAATGGAAAAGGCCGGCCGGTGTCTCACAGTGTCTCGTACACCCATATCTTTCCGTCCGTCCGGACCTCTTCGACCCGTCTCACCAGCCGCTTCTTGTGCAGGTTCAAGAGCCTGGTGCCGCTCGTGTTTGCTTCGAGTTTCCGCGCATCGGCCAGGTCCTTGGACGTCACTTTTTTCTTTTTTGCGATCACGTCGAAAGTGTCTTTCAGATAATTGTTCAGGTTCCCCAGCACGGTCCTGGCCCCGTCGCGGGTCTCGGCAAGCACGGCAAGGTCCTTGCGTTCCAGCGCCACCTCGATGTTTTCCAGCTGGTTCTCGTTCAGGCCCGTTAAAAGCAGGTACCGGTCGCCGTACTCGTTGGAGAGCAGCCGCGACACGATCTTGGCGATCACTTCGTCGGCGCAGGAGTAGTCGATCACACCGATCTTCGAGAAATCGAGGGCGATCACCGATCCTTCCGGCTCCTTCTCGATGTCGCGCTCGATCCGCTCCCGGATCGCCTGCCCCGACGGCCGGGTCACGAGGTCCTTCGAGCCGTTGCCGAGTTCCTCCTTGAGAAGTTTTAAAAGGTCATACTTTGCCATAAAGACCCACCATGCTTCAATTGAATCAATTGAACCATATATGCAGACTTTTGTCAAGGGGAAATTTTATGTACCTGAGGCCTGGGATTGCCGCCTTCGCGGGAATGACGGTTATTGCGAATGGATTTCGGGCAGGAGAATATTGATCTGCGCTCCCGGAAAAAGGGTAAGGCCGTGCTCCTGCTCCCTGCCCCGGGCCCATTTCGGAACGATGGAAAGCCTGGCGGTGCCGGAGCGGATCGAAAGCTTCCCGTTCCACTGCGTGATAAAACGACGCACCGCGGCAAGACCGTGCCCCCTGCCCTCGTCTTCGTAGCGCGACGCGCCGTGGAGCAGCCCCTTTTCGATGGCCTCGAGATCGCCCCTGAGCTTGAACCTGCCGGAAAGCGATCTTCGGAACCCGATGCCGATGTCCATGACCGCTATCTTGACGACGTTCTTGTCCAGCTTCGGGAATCGGTACTTCTGGATGCCGACAAAGCCCTTGTTCTCGCTGTGCTCGATGATGTTCTGGCAGACCTCGGACAGGGCGACGATGAACCCGCTGATGGCCCTCTCATCATAGTGCAGGTGGGCCGCGAGGATGGCCTGGGCGCGGTCCCTCACCTTCCCGACGATGAAATGGATGTCGTTCGATTTCTCGATCGGAGTTATCTCGAGCAGCACGTCCGAATCAATGCTTTTTTGAGGCTTCCCGGCAGCCCGGCCGGATGATTCTTCCAGGGAGAAGGTTCGCCGGGCATGAGTGAAAAAGTCCATCCGGTCGAGGTAGGAAAGAACATCAGCGGACCGGGGAAGGATGATCGTCTTCCTGACGTCCTCGAGCTGGCAGAGCTCGCCTATCTCGAGGAGCGCCAGCATGCCGTAGGGGTCGATGAAGGAGACCCTGCTCAAGTCGATCGTTTCCGAGCGGATGAAGGATTTGAGTATCTGTTCGAAGGTTTCTTCGGTGATCTGGGTCATGGAGATGGAAAATGTCAGGGGCCGCAGATGAACCAGGAATGACGCGGCAGGCTAGAAAGACCGGACGATAATAAAGTAAGCGCGGTATCACACAGTGGCCAACAAGAGGGCCACCCGAGACACGAAGGGCACAAAAAGAATATTCATTTATGTGCCCTTCTTCGACGTGCCCCGGCGCTGCCAGCGAGACATCAGCACTTGTCCTTCCCCGGCTCCGGCCCGATCCGGACCCCGCCGTCTGCGCCGCGCGGCACGCTGCACCGGATCGCATCAAAGGCCAGGAGGATGCGCTTCTCCCTTTCGATGCGCACCGGCGAAAGCGTTACTGGCCGCCTCTCCGACAGGAGGCCCGCGATCTGGTCCCGCGTGGGGATCGCTCCGAACCCCTCGCCGATGACCTCGCCCGTGCCGGCATCGAGCACCTCCGCCGTCTCCGGGTCGGCGACGACCGCGATCGGGACCGGCGGATCGCCGATCAGCCGTGCAGCCGCCAGGGCCTGGCGCTCACGGGAAGCGAGAGATCCCGCGGCGCACTTGATGATCATCGCCTTTTTCCCCTCCACGGTCACCAGGAAATCCACGGATGAAGTGAGCCGCTCCTTGTCGAGGACCACATCGAATACCACGTTCTTCCGGACCTCTTCCCGCGCATAGCCCTTCTTTTCCAGCAGAAGATACTCCACCATGCGGCGCGCTTCCGCCGCGAGATCGGCCCCGTCCTCGATCTCCTCGTTCAGTATCGCAATGATCTTCTTTTCACGTGCCACGCTTTCGTCTTCCATGGTTCACCAATACTTCCCGGCGTCTTATTTCTTCTTTCCCGCCTTCTTGCTCCCGGCCTTCCCTTTTCTGGACGGCGCGGCCTTGGCAGCGCTCTTCCTGACAACGGCCTTCTTCGCTGTTTTCTTTGCTTTCTTGCCTCCCGACTTCTTTGCGCTCTTTTTTGCGGCGGGCTTCGGCGCCTTCTTTTTTGGCTTTTCCTTGACCTTCGTGGCTAATAGGTCCTGCGCCCTCTTCGTCGGCACCGGCGGGACCGGCCGGGCGACGATCGCCGTCGGCTTTCCCGAAGCAGTGACCGCCGGTATCTCGAGCGGCCTCTCGAGCAGGCCAAGGATATCCCGCTCCCGCACGAGCACCCGCTCTTCTTTCCCCAGCGTATGGGTCCTGCCCGCCCAGCGCTCGTAGAGAACGCGGTCGCCGGGTTTCACGGTCGTCGGGATGAATTTCCGCTCCTCCCGTGCAACCTTTTTCCTGCCTGTTTTCTCTTCCTCCAGGGCGCCGGGACCGATCGCCTCGACCACGCCCTCCTCGGGCTTCTCTTTCGCCGAGTCGGGGATATACAGTCCGCCGGCAGTCATGGCAGCCGCCTGCGCCGGCACTATTACAGCCCAATCATGCAGCGGGATCAACTTCATACGGACCTCCTTAGGTGAGCGCGAAACGGGATTACTCCATTACTTCCTGTGTGCTTATTATACTGAAAAGAATACGTCGAGTCAAAATATCTAAGCCGATAGGCCGCCAAAAACCTAACAACTATTTCTTGACAAAAGAAGAAACGAGCGCTATCTTCTGACAGGTTACGTTCACCATTCCTGGGGTGAACCTGGTTGGTGACGTCCGAAAGGATCTTGCGCAGGTCATTGTGGCTTCAGAAGCTTTTTTTCAAGGCACGCAGAGAAAAAATGGAACTGTGCTCACCAAAACAGGGTGTTGACACTGAAAGGAGAATGATCAATGAAAAGAACGATCACCGCAGTACTTACTCTTGCCCTCGTGTTGACGGTCACGACCGTGATTCCCACGACCGCGGCAGCGGCAGGCTCCAAACCGGGCCCCTATGAAATAGACGGCTCGATCGGGTTCGGAAGCGGGTCGGGAGACTTCGATGCCGGCTTCGGCGCCAATTTCGGCGCCGGGTATATGCTGGACTCGATCGATAAGAATCTCCAGGCTCGGATCGACCTTGGCTACTACAATTTCAGCCGGGATTTCTTCGGAATAGGACTGGACTTTACGCGCATGCCGATCACAATCGGCGCACGCTACTATTTCCCGGTGGCCGACCAGTTGAAACTCTTCGCCCAAGCCGGTGTTGAAACAAGCGTCGATAAAAAAGACACCTTCGATTTGTTCATGGGGAAGCATTCGAAGAGCGAAGTGAATCTGGGTATCACGCCGGGTGCCGGGGTCGACTTCTCCATCAGTCCCGAGGTCAGTGCCTTCGCCGTTGCAAGCATCCACCTGATCTCGGACGATTACTTCAGCATGCAATTCGGTGCCGCTTACCATTTTTAGGTTTTCCTCGCAGTCTTCCCCAAAAGCCGCGGTCGTCCACCGCGGCTTTTTTTGCGAACTCGGAGGCGCAACAACCGCCCCTCCCCCTGTTCAACGCGGGAGATGGTCCCGATTCGACTCGATGCATTGCAAAGACGGCCAGGACGACGTATAGTAATAAAATAAAGGACCACCTCCTCCCATGAGTGTCGAGAACACAAAAAAGAGCCGGACTGCCCGGAGGATCGCCGCAACTGCGCTGTCCATCCCCCTTCTTCTGATCATCCTGGTGCTGACAACAACGTGGCTTATTAACCGGGCGCCGGTCCAGAACAGGGTTCGCCAGGGCGTTGAGCAAAGAACCGGTAATATGGTAACTTTCCGGAGCCTGCGTCTTTCGCTGCTTCCCCGGCCGCGGCTGGCGCTGTACCAGGTCCGCGTGAACGTTGCCGGGAGCATGGACATCACGATCCCTCGTGCCCGCATCTACCCGGAAGTGCTGCCGCTTCTCACGGGGAGGGTCAGGATAGCGAAGGTTAAATTGGACGATCCCGCCTTAAGCATGGACCTCAAGGAGGAACCGGAGGCAGCTCCCGAGGAACCCCGCGCTCTGTTCGAGGAAACGCGGAGCGATATCGAAACCGCTGCCACATCGATAGAATCTGTGGGTCCCGCTTTTGTTGCCGAGGTGAACCGTGGAACGATCGTTCTCCGCAAAGGCGGGAGCGAGATCATCAGGGCGGACGAAATTGCCGGCTCCCTCGCCCTCATTCCCGGGGGGTTCGAGATCGGGGTCACCGCGAAAGGTCTGCACCTGGGCCCGGTATCGCTGAGGGGAGCGATCTTCACGCGGAAAAGCGGCATCGCGGTCAGAGACCTCTACCTGGCGGGAGGCCGGTCCTCCCTGTCGGGCGTGACCGCGTCATTCCACTGGAGAAGGAGCCCCTATCTCAGGATCGAGTCGGGCGGGGCGATCATCTATCTCGAGGACCTTTTCGAACGCAGACAGCGGCTGGGACGCCTGGGAGACAAGCTTCGGGACGTGCAAGGCATGAAGGGAGTTGTGAGGATTGCGGAGATGACCTTCACGGGCCCGCTGCTGCACGAGGAGCGGTGGGAGATGAACGCTGCAGGCAGCCTGGAGGGGATCGAGGTGCAATCCGCCCTCGTCCCCGGCCCCGTACGGATCAGGACCGGCTCCTTCAAAGCAACGACGAAGACCCTGACCCTGCAGAACCTCGACGCGGACTTCCTGGACTCCTCGATCACGACGGGGCTGAAGCTCGCCGGCTCGGTCCACGGGATGAGTTCAATGGACCTGTCCCTGCGGGGGAGGATCGGGCACGACAGCATCGTGTGGGCAGCACACACGCTGCACCCGCCCCCTGATTTGATACCTCGCGCGGCGCTCTCGCTTGAGTCCCTTCGCTTCACCTGGGAAAAGGGGCCGGTGTATACCGTCCAAGGAGCGGCGACGATCCAGAACGGCCCCCGTGTGTCCGTTGACCTGCGCCAAAGCCCTCATGCACTCGACATCAAGCGCCTCGTCGTAGAGGATGGCAAGGACAAAGCATCGCTGGCACTGCGGAAAAGGTCAGAACAGATGGAAATCACCTATCAGGGCAAAGTGAGCGAAGATACGTTCAACAGGATATTCGAACGATCATCCGGTCATCATGGCTGGATCCGGGGAGACCTGCGCGCCAATATCCTTCTGGACAAGCCCGGGGAATCCACGGCGCGGGGTGAACTCGAGGGAGGCGACCTCTCGTATGGGCCCGGCAACGGCGTAGCGGTCACAGCCAGGCAGATCAAACTCGGCGTGGACGAAAAGGTGCTGACCCTGAAGGAGGGGTCCTTTCTCTATGGAGACCACCCCTTCGATCTCACCGGCACGGTCACCGTGTCAGAGGGAGGATTCCGCTTCGATGCGAACCTCGCCGCGGAAAGCCTGTCCCTGGCGATGCTCCAGCAGGCCTTCAGCCGTAACAAGAACGAAAGCCCAAAAGCCGGGGCTGCCCCTGCCGTTCCGGTCCGGGGCATCATCAACCTTGCTGCAAAGGACTTCTCGATCGACAAGTTCCGGTTCAGCCCGGTGAAAGCCAGGATCTCCGTCGACCAGAGGGGCAGCGTCGGCATACAGGTCATCGAGTCGAAGCTTTGCGGCATCTCCGTTCCGGGCCGCATTGAGATCCTGCACAGCGGCGTGCAACTGGACCTGAATCCCGCGGTCATCGACCAGCCGCTCGAACCGGCGCTTGACTGCTTCTCCACCAACAGGCGGGTCACCGGCACGTACAGCTTTCTCGGCGGGCTCCACTCCCGGGGAAATAACGAGGAGCTTCTGCGTTCCCTGGAGGGATGGGCCTCGTTTTCCGCGAAGGACGGAAGATTCTATACCAATCCGTTGCTGTCGCGAATATTTGCTTTCTTGAATTTGACCGAACTGCTCAGGGGAAAGCTCCCGGACATGGGGAGGGACGGGTTTGCCTACAAGTCGGTCAGGATCAAGGGAGACATCAAGAACGGCAGGCTGGCGCTCAAGGAAGCAATTATTGAAGGCGAGACGCTGAACCTCGTGGCTGACGGGGAGATCGATATCGCCGCAGGCAAGCTTGACATGACGGTCCTGGTCGCGCCGTTCAAGACCATCGAAGCTATTCTGGGCAAGATCCCGCTCCTGAAATCGGTCCTTGCAAACAAGCTGATCACCGTGCCCGTCCGCGTGTCGGGCGATCTCAACAACCCCAACATCATCCTCCTCGATCCCAAGGCCGTGGGCGGGCATGTGCTGGACATCATGGAGGGCATCCTGGACCTACCCTTCAAGGTCGTGGATCCGCTCTTCCGAGGCGGGAAAACGGACTGAGAAGGCGCCGGATCCCGGACGACCCTGCAGAGGAGCTGATACGGCCTCTCCGGCAGCGATGGTGATTGTCAGCGGCCCCTGAACACGCGATGGCACTCCACGCACCGGTCCAGCAGTTCCTTCGTCAGCTTCAGCATGGCCTGCTGGTCATCGGCGTGCGCGGCAGAAGCGAGGTCCTCGAGCCTGGCATGGAACTGCCGGTCCCAGGCGACGAATTCCTTCACGCGGTCCGCGTTCTTCCCGAGCTTCACGCTCCCCTCGCGCAGGCCCTCGTGGGTATGCTCCATCGCTCCGTGCATCTGCTCGAGCGCCCCGTGGACGCGCGCGCCGTCACCCAGGGCAACGCCTGACACAACGTCGCGGAACACCCGGTCGAGCGTCTTCATCTCTTCGCGCAGCGGGTCGCCCCTGTGATGGGACGGTTCCGGCCCGGCCCCGGCATGGGAGCCGTGCTCCTGGCCAAAGGCTCCCGGGGGAAGAACGGTCAGACAACATGCAAGAACTGCCAGAGAAATATAATTCATGCCATATCCCTTCATCTCTCTCCTCCTTCCCTGAGCCGGAATCATTCCAGCATCCGCACTTTCATCTCCACGGGCTCCTTCTTCGGACTGCTCCCGGGCCGCGCCGGCCTGCCGACCGGCACCACGGCCATGAACTCGCCCTCCGGCTCTCCGAGGAACCGGAGCACAGGGTCCTTGATGAGGTAGAGGACCCCGAGCCAAACCGCGCCCAGGCCGAGCGACGCGGCCGCAAGCAGGATGTTCTCCACCGCCGCTGCAGAGCTCTGGATCTCCATGGTCCGGAAGAAATCGTGGGCCGTCTCCTTCTCGACCTTGAACAGCTCGGTGCCGTGCCGGATCAGGTCGCCCGTGTTCGACACGGCAATGACCACCGGTGCGGAGGCGACGCTCTTCGCGCCCATCCGGAGAAGCGCGGCTGCCGGCTTCGGAAATCGGGCCGATTCCGCGGTCACGAGCTGGGCCAGCTCCTGCTTCTTGTTCCCGCGCAGAATGGTGAACCGCCACGCCTGCTGGTTGTGCGCCGATGGGGCGGCGTTGGCCGCGTGCAGGAGGGTCTTGATCTCCTCGTCAGCAACCTCGTCCCGCGTGAAGGTCCGGACGCTGCGGCGCGCCTTGATCGTGCAGAGGGTGTCGTTCCTGTTTAAAAGGGATTCGTCGGGGAGCACGGGGAGCACCTCCTGGGCCGAAAGATGTGATGAACATAGCAAAGGAGGCGCGTGAAGTCAAGCGAAGGTGCCGGCCGAATAAAGCCAACGAGAGACAAGTCATCTTCGAGCTGCTCGTTGAAGATACGCCTTGTGAGTATGAAAAGATAAAATGAAAGGAGAATCGCAGAGGTGCTCGGAGAGGATGAAGTTAAACTCAAAAGACCCAACTCTGTTTATCAAGCAGCCTCGGCATCCTCCAGAAACCCTGCTCCTCCCGCGCGCGCCGCCCATCATTAAAAAAGCAGGCCTCTTCAGCCTGCTTACGATTTTCCATTGTGCCTGCACATCAGACTTTGTTACTGGGTCCCTTCTCTTCCAACCCCCACACGAGACACGGTAACACTCGTTGAGATTTCCCTGCCCGGTTCTTCTGCACCTGAACTCTCCGGACCGTCATCTCACGGGAAGGATTGCCCCATCATCGAGCGAGGCAATGCCCGGTCCGAACCACGTGGCTCCGTTGTAGGGCAACTTCTCCTCACGCAGACCTCCTGCTGCCGAACCTTCCGCCAGGTTCGCCTCCACATGCGGCTGCATCGGAAGGATTGCCGCATCATCGAGCGCGACAACGCCCGGTCCGAAACACGTTGCTCCGTTATAGGTCAGCACGCTTTCACGCGGTCCTCCTGCCGCCGAACCTTCTGCATAAAGCGTTGCTTCAACATGCGGCTGAATCGGAAGGATTGCCGCATCATCGAGCGCAACTACGCCCGGTCCAAAGCATGTGACCCCGTTCGACGGCTCTTTGCTCATATCTCCCGCAGCTGCTGCGAGGGTCGTCGCAAGAGCAAAGGTAAGGGCCACTCCCATTAGTATAAGTAATGTCTTTTTCATATAGAACACCTCCTTTTGTTCGCATTACCTACCTATTAACATTATACTACTCCCCGGGAGCAGCGACGGATTTTCCAGTCGTATATTCATATTTATTATATTTTTTCAAGTCTCATGTTTCTCCTGCTGCTAAAGGAGAAGCGGCACACGGTAATGTTCCTGTTGTCACGCTTTTAATAATTCAAACTGATGCAGAAAGCTGACGCTAGTGACCGATCCCGACTTATTGTACCGGTTGGAAAGTTGGATCTATGGCTGGATTGCCTCCGGGGCCGAAAGATGCTATGTGAACGGAGCAAAGGAGGCGCGTGAAGTCAGGCAAAGGTATCAGCATGATCAGACCGTCTAGAGACAAGTCAATTTCAACCTGCCCTCTGGAGTTGTTCATGAGAAAAAAGAGAGAAAATTTGATAGAGAAATCGCAAGGCGTCGGAGAGGATGAGGTCAAACAACAAAGATTCAATGTCAGATATTTCTTGCTTGATTTTTTTGTTAAAAGGCATATAATCCGTCCGTTTTGCGCTGGTCTGTCCGGGCAGTGCCGGCACGAGAGCAATTCATTCCGGCTGCGCGTTTTTCGCCCAATTCATTTCTATCGAGACGAGCGCGCTGCTGTTACTCACTTAACTTAATATGAAAGGAGGTGAAGAATCATGAAGAAGATCTTTGCAATCATCACCGTTGCGATGGTCGCCGCGGTGTTCGCTTTTGCCGGATGCCAGAAGCAGGAGGCTCCGAAACCCGCTGTGCAGTCTTCCACGACGATGACGTCGACGATGACCTCGACGGCGCCCGCCGCTCCCGAGCACAAGTAACATCCCTGTTGTTTGCACAAAGATGGCTCTCCGTCAATTCGGAGGGCCTTTTTTTATGCCCTGTCGGTTTTACCTGGGAGACCGGCAGCCTGCGCCCCTCCCCGATCTCTGTCGCGTGCTTCGAGGTCAAACTGCTGATTGTTTAGTTTTAATGATAGGCTGATTTGTCGCCGATATCGTAGGCGAGTGGCATGAATATTTTTCGCAGCGTGAAGAGGACAAAAAGGACTGCGATCAGGGCCAGGCCATAGGACGCGCCCTGGCCAGTGAGATTGCTGCTCGAGACAAGAAGCAGGTAGATCGGCATGATCATGGCAAGGATGTAGCCCTCGACGAGCTTGAAGCAGAAAGCCTCTTTTGCGGTCACGAATCCCAGGCATCCGGAAAGCGGCAGCAGGAGCAGCGGGCCGTACGGGCCGTGCATCAGCGCACCGGACAAGGACCCTTTCCCGATAAAGAGGAGCACGGCGAGACAGCCGAGGCTGATGAAGAACAGGTTTTTCAGATAGATTTTGAACTTGCCCACATACAGATGAATGAAAAATACGCTCATACCGACGGAGCCATAAAGGCCATACATAAAGATGTCTGCCGACAGGCCGCCTGGTGCCGTGTCGGGATTTGAAGATGCCGTCTTCAGGAGGAACGCCAGCCCGATCATCGCGATGGCGGCTATGACGATACCAACACGGTAGAGCACGACCGTTATTTTATCTTCCCTGGTAAGGGGCTGGAATACCTGCTTCTCACCCATTGATCAATTCTCCTTTGAGTTCCCGGAAATTAACCACAGATGAACAGGGATATTTCAAAAAAAGAAATCAAATCCGCTGCTCACCCATCTGGCAAATGTTCTCTACCCTTCTTCTCGTTTTTTGGGTTTGAACCGTGTTCATCCGTGGTTACTACTGTCCTCTTCAGGATCACGTCTTTTTCGCTTTTTTCCAGAAGGCCAGGTCGCTTAGCATGAGCCCGAGAAGCTGCCGGGGCTTCATTTCCGAGACTTCTTCGCACCTGCAGGTGTCTTCTTTGCCTGCCCCCGCTGGCGGCGTGGCTGTTTTTTTCTCTTTCCCGGCGCTGGCCGGATCAACGGTCTTGTGGAAATGCGTAACCATACCCCGCTCCTCTGCACTCATTTTAACTCACCTGGCAAAAATATGCCAAGGGTTCTCTCCAGAACAAGGGACCTTGCCGGCATCCCTTGACCGGGGTCAGGCGCCCGCTGCGACCGCGGGGACACCCAGGCTGACGCTATCGTCTTGACATGAGCCATCGCCGCCATTATTATGTGTTGGTATAACCACAGGCGACTTCGTCGCACAGGGTGAAACCAGATTCAATCTTTTGGCTCTTATCTAACCTGTGTATATCAATGTGTTCTGCGCAGCAGAACCCGTGGTTTCAGTATCATTGTTTGCAATCTATGGAAACTGCTCGATTACGCCGTATCTACAATAAAATAGGTCAGTTCCTGATCGACCCGGGAGACCTTTATCTCGTCGTGTCCATCGAGACGCAAACACTCCTCGTCTGCGCGAACAGCACCATCGTCGAGCGATACAACGCCTCCACGTCCCGCTTCGGGAACGGCAATCGGGAGAACTCGCTCAAAACGCCTCTCGGTCTCCATCGGATCAGGGAGAAGTTCGGAGCCGACGCTCCCGCTGGCCGCATTTTCAGGGACCGCGAAGATTCGGGCATGGACTGGGACCATCATCAAACCGGAGACAACCTCATCCTGACACGTATTCTCCGGCTCGAAGGCCTTGAGGAGGGGATCAACAGGGGCGCGGGCGTGGATTCCTACGAGCGTTACATCTACATACACGGCACCGGCCGGGAGGACCTGATCGGCACCCCCCTCTCGCACGGGTGCGTGTGCCTGCGTAATCACGACATCATTCGCCTGTTTGATATGGTCAAGGAAGGCACGCTCGTGTACGTCGATCCTCCAGCCATCGTTATCAACGGGCGCCCATGCCGCAGCATCCATTTTACCGGCATTTTCGGCAGCGGCATGAGCGCGCTGGCGCAGTACCTGCGCTTTCAGGGGATCGCGGTCTCCGGCTCCGATCGTTTCCATGGAAGCGAGGATACCGCCTCCATCCGGCGATCACTGGAAGGGCTCGGGTGCGCTATTGTTCCCCAGGACGGCTCGGGCGTGCGTGAGGATATTGATGTCGTCTGCGTCTCAACCGCAATCGAAGATTCGAATCCCGACATCGCCGCGAGCCGCAGCCGCGGCATTCCCATCATCCATCGCTCCGACCTTCTGAGCGCGATCATCGCGACAAAAAAGACGATCGCAGTCGCCGGCACGAGCGGCAAGTCCACGGTGACCGCAATGATATTCGAATTCCTGACGGCCTGCGAAAAATCGCCCTCCCTCATCAGCGGCGCCGGTTTGCGCAGGCTGGAGAAACAGGGGCTTCTCGGCAATGCCTATGGCGGCGGTTCCGATCTCCTGGTAGTGGAGGCGGACGAAAGCGACGGAACGCTCGTCAAATATTGTCCCGAGACCGCGGTCATCCTGAATGTTTCCAAGGACCACAAGAGCACTGATGAGATAGCAAAGCTTTTCGAGACGCTGGCTTTAAACGCACCCTGGACAGCTTCCAATGCCGACGATCCGATCCTCGCCTCCCTTCCCGCAACCGTGCGCTTCGGCCGGAATGGTTCGTCCTCGTGGCGGCCGGACCATATACAGCTCCTACCCACCTCGGTCAAGCTGGTCAAAGGCGGCGTTGAATATGATCTGCCGCTTCCCGGCGAGCATAATCTTGAGAACCTGTGCGCGGCGCTTTGCGTGTGCGAACATCTGGGATGCGAGCCGGAAGCGCTCGCTGAAGCGGTAAGGAATTTTGAGGGCGTGGCCCGGCGTTTTTCCGTGACCAGGACAAAAGAGAACGTCTCTGTGGTCGATGACTTTGCGCACAATCCGGCAAAGATAGCGGCCGTTGTCCGCGCCAGCCGGGGCCTTTCGGAGCGCCTCATTGCCGTATATCAGCCCCACGGGTTCGGTCCGACGCGGTTCTTAAAGGATGAATACATCGCGACCTTCCGGACCGTCTTCCGGCGGCAGGACTCGCTCTACCTCCTGCCGATCTATTATGCGGGAGGCACGGCACAAAAAGATATTTCCTCGGAAGATATCATCAATGGCCTTGGTCCCGTCGCATTCCATGCAAAAGCGCTGAGCAACCGCGATGAATTATTGGCCAGGTTAAAAGCCGATGCGAAACCGGAAGACTGCGTTCTTCTCATGGGAGCACGGGACCCGTCGCTGCCTGCTCTGGTGAGGAAGGTTGTGGAAGTGTTCGGCGGGGAAATGAGAAAGGCATAAAACGGCAACTGACCTCCTGCGCTCCGGCCAACATGAACTCCATGACCGATCGGAAGTATGGGGAATAAACTTTTAGCACATAAAAGATTGTTGATCGCCATGGCGGGATTGCCTGGAACAGGGAAGAGCTCCATTGCCCGGCAGCTCGCAACAAGACTGCACGCACTGGTCCTGAGCAAGGACGAAATCCGCGCAGAGTTGTTTTCAAATGAGCAGATCGATTTTTCCCGCGAGCAGGATGATCTCTGCATGATGGTCGTTTATCTCATAGCAGGATATCTGCTGAGAGCAAACCCGGAACAAACCATTGTTATTGACGGGAGAACATTCTCTCAATCGTACCAGACGGAACAGCTCCTGTCACGGGCCGAATCATTCGAGGTAAAACCTGTCATCATTGAATGCGTCTGTGATGACGCCGTTGCCAGACAAAGGCTCGAGAACGATCGACGTGCGGGCGCGCATCCTGCCGCCAACAGAACGTACAAATTATATTTAGATCTGAGAGATAAAGCGGAACCGATCAATGCCGATCGTCTGCTCGTTGATACCGGCAAGGAGTCTTTAAAAAATTCTGTCGACCGCTGCATAGCGTATTTGAAAAACGAGAGGTGACCCATGCAGGAAAAGCAGAAGCACATCCAGGCTGGCTCGTCCTGAGCGCCGGCGAGCGGCACGGGCGGGTGCCGCCAGGAGGGACTGCAGACGGAAGAGATCCGGAGCGCGGTGCGGAGCAAATATTCCGCGGTCGCTCAATCGGTCTCCGGGAAGTTCTCCTACCCCACGGGTAAGGAAGGCGCACAGCTGCTCGGCTATGATCCCGCGCTGGTCAACGCTGCCTATCCAGGCCTGCTCGAATCCTTTTGCGGCGTGGGCAATCCCTTTTCCCTGTTCCCGATCCAGCCCGGGTCGATCGTCCTCGATGTCGGATGCGGCGCGGGCTTTGACCTGTACATCGCGGCGCGATTGACCGGCCCCCAGGGAAGGGTGCAGGGGGTCGATCTGACCGAAGCCATGGTGGAGCGGGCGCGCGAGAACCTTAAGAAGGCAGGAATCGAGATGGCCGGGGTGCAGCAACTCGAGTCGGAGAGCCTGCCTTTCGACGATAACACCTTCGATATTGTCATCTCGAACGGCGTCATCAATCTCTCGCCGGAGAAGGAGACCCTGTTCCGCGAGATCAACCGGGTGCTGAAGCCGGAGGGCAGGCTCGGCTTCGCCGATGTGGTTCTGGAGCAGGAACTGCCCCAGGGCATGGCAGGCAGCGCTGAAGCGTGGTCGCAATGAATCGGCGGCGCGGTCCCGGTCGGGGACCATCTCCTGACGCTCCGGAGGGCGGGCTTTGCAGACATTCTGTTCACCGGCATGACGGGTTTCCGCACTTCTCCCTTCACGGCAGGCGCCCTTTTCAGAGCGCGAAAGAAAGCGGCCTGACACGGCAAGTCTGCAACCACATCACCGCGTAGCGATGCTGACGTGTCGGCCGATCTTTACAGTCTCGCTCGCTTTATCGTCACCTTGTCGCCTTACGGTCACCTCGTCTGATCCACAGCCTCTCCTCTCCGCCACTGCTCTTGGCGGGTCCTCGCAAGAGCGGCCCCTAGTTTCTTTTCGATACGGTGCCTGCGGCATTTTCTTCATCATTCCACCAACCGCCGCCCAAACTGACAAAAAGGGCTACCGTATCCTGATAGCGCTGGGCTACTGACTGGAGATAACCGATCTTCGCCTGTTGGTATTGGCCGTTCGCGATGAGGACCTGAACATAGGTGGCCGTGCCTGCCTGGTAATTTGCCAAGATCAGCCGCAGCGCTTCCTCCGACGTACTGAGCGCCTGGGACTGGGCATGCACCGACTCGGCGTCATGTTCCAGCGCACGCAAAGTATCGGCGACCTGGGCAAAGGCGCTGAGGACGGTCTGGCGATACAAGGCCAGGGACTGCTGGTAGCCTTCGAGGGCAGCCTTGCGCTTGTACCACAGCGTCCCGCCATGGAACAGCGGCGCAGTGACGTTCGCGCCCAGGCTCCAGACATTGCTGCCGCTTTTCAAGAGGTCCTTCGTAGCACCGCTCTCCGAGCCGTAGGCGCCGTTCAGCGTGAAGCTCGGGAATAACGATGCTGTGGCAACTCCAATGTCGGCGCTTGCGCTATGCAGCTGGGCTTCAGCCGCAAGAATATCGGGACGCTGGCGCACCAGTTCGGAAGGCAGCGTTATCGGCAGTTCGCCGGGAAGCGTGAGGTCTGCCAGATCGACTTGAGGCGAAATCCATTCAGCTGGTGTGCGGCCTACCAGGGAGGCAAGCAGGTGCTCGGTCTGGCTGAGCTTTTGCCGGAGCGGAGGGAGCGTTGCCTCGAGGGCGGCCAGCTGGCTTTGGAGGCTGAGCAGGTTCGCGTAGGGGACTAGCCCGGCTCGTGCCTGCGCGTCGGTGATCTTTATTTGATCCCGTTGGAAGCTGATGATCTCCTCGGTTGCCGTGATCTGTTCCTGGTAGGCTGCCTGGGCGATGACAGTGTTGACAATATTGCCAGACAACGCAAGGTACGTTCCGATGACCGTGTAGTGTTGAACGTCGACCTGGGCCCGCAGGCTTTCCACGGCACGGCGCTCGCCACCGAAGACATCGAGGGCATAGCCGACTGTCGCCGAAAGGGTGAACACATTAAAGATGCTGCTCGGGGCACTGCCACCGACGCCGGCCGGGGAGAACTTCTGGCGTGTCGCGTCAAAACCGGCATCGATCTGCGGGTAGAAAATGCCATAGCCGGCGCGGAGAATATCCTGGCTTTGGCGCAGACTGGCCTGCGCCGCCTGCAGGTTCTGATTGTTCGCGATGGCCTCTTTGACGACGGTGTCGAGCTGGGGAGAGTTGAAAAGACGCCACCAGTCGGCAACGATCCTGGCACCCTGTTCAAAGTGCTGCGCCTTGCCGTCTGCAGGTATCGTCGCGGCTGGCCCTGCTTCAGGGGTGTAGCGCTCGATCGACGGCGGTTTGGGACGCTCAAAATTCGGCCCCACAGCACAACCGAGCATACAGAACAGAGACACTACGCACAGCCCCCTGAGCGACCGCATACCCGCCCTGTCAGCGCCTATCGTCTTCCGTATTTTCGAGCAACTTGTCAGTTTTTGTCGAAACAAGGACATTGACCTTTCCGGGAAATGTTTCTCGCGGTCATTGCAGAGTGCCGGTACCTTTCGCCTCTTTCTCTTTATCTCCAATATAAACGTCCACCAACTGACCTGGATAAACATCAATGTCTTTTTGCCTCTTGAACCTGAATATCACCGGCAATACCCTGACATCCACCCGTTCGGTCCTTTGGCTTGAAAGTTCGATCTTGGGCGATACATAGGGCTGTACCCGCACGAATTCCAAGGGAATGCTGATGTCCGTGCCCCGTATGAACATTGTTGCTTTCATCAGCGATGCCTTCGGCAATCTGTGCACGAGTATCTCGTCGATATAACATCTGACCCCGATAAAGGCTTGCGAACTGCCCATGACCAGGATGGGTGCAAATCCCTGCGTATAAGTATCGTACGAGCCCTGCGCAGATACGTAACTGCCGGCCGCAGCATTGATCGACAGGATCGCGCCATCCATGGGCGCTTTTATAGTGTACTTGGACAACAGCGTTTGGGCGAGTTCGTACTGTTTCCGCACTACTTCGATATTTGCTTTTGCCATGTTGACCACGTTTTCCGCATTATCCAGATCGTTTTTGCTCACGGATCTCGGCTCCAGCGCATATGATTGCCTTAGTTTATCCAGCTGGTCCTGGGAGCTTTTGAGACTTGCGTTCGCGAACTCTATCTGCGCCTTCTGCTGCTCGACCGTTGCCCTCTGCACAGAATCGTCGATCAGGATCAGGGGAGTATCTTTTTTTATGCTTTGTCCCTCGGAAACGAGGATTTGTTTGATCGTTCCGGGAACCTCAGGATATATATTAATGTTCGCACCGTTATGCTGATAACTTTCAACGATGCCATTGGCATAAATGCCTTTAGCGTAGGGATTGGAAGCCGGATTGAACGCCGGAGGCTGGGGCTTTTTTTCTATGCCGGATATGTAGGAGGCCACGATGCCGATCAGCAGACCGATGACCGCAGCGATGAATATCACCTTATTCCTCACGGGGACCTCCTTTTTCGATGCCAATGATCCTGCCATCCTCCATTTTCATGATCCTGTCTGCGTATTCAAATATTCTGCTGTCGTGGGTAACGATGATGATGCACCGGTTCTCGTTCAGGACATTTTTCTTGACGAAATCCACGATTCTTCTCCCCGTGTCGCCGTCCAGCGATGCGGTCGGCTCGTCGAATACCAGGATATCGGGGCTGCTTGCGATCGCTCGTGCAATCGCCACCCGTTGCTGCTCACCGCCGCTCAATTTGACCGGCTGGAGAAATGCACGATCTTTGATCCCTACTATTTCAAGATACTCCATGGCCCTGTTTATGGATTCATTCCAGTCATGCCGTTTCAGAATAAGAGGGATTGCCACGTTTTCGACCGTTGTCAGCCGCGGAAAGAGGTGGTAATCCTGAAACACGAATCCAACCTTGTTCAACCTGAAATCGGCGATCTGGTCGCTCGTCATGTTCCAGATATCCTTGTCCTCGACCACCACCGAGCCCGAATTCGGCCTGAGAATTCCCGAGATCAAACTGAGCAAGGTTGTTTTACCGCTCCCTGAGGGGCCCTCAATGTAAAACATCTCCCCAAAGCCGGCTTCAAAACTGACGCCCCGCACGGCATACGTTTTTGTTTCCCCTTCGCCGAACCATTTGATCAGTTCGTCAGCTTTTACCGCCAGCCTGGCCATATTATCCTCTGAAAATGTCGAACGGCTCTATCCTGAGCACTTTTCTTACGCCGATATAACATGACAGAGCGGCAATGATCACGACCATGACAAAGGCAAAACCGAGATTTCCATAGGTTACTCTGGCTGCGTAGCTCGGCAGCCTGAGTTTTGCGATTGTGATCAGAAGGGAGGCGAGGCCAATGCCCAGGCCGTAGCCGGTAAGAGACGTAAATGTCGCCTGGAAAAGGATCATAAAGACGAGTTCCTTCCCCTTCGCTCCGATCGCTTTTAAAGCGCCGAATTTTTCCAGGTTCTCCAGGATGAAGGTGTAAAAGGTCTGGCCTGAAATGGATAAACCCACGATAAAACTTATCACCGTCATGATGAGCACGTTGGTGCCCACACCCGTCTGGTATTTGTAAAAATCGGAAGTCTTCTGGATAAACTCGTCTTTCGTCAGCGCCAGGTATCCAAGCTGCGTTACCTGCTCCTTGATGTACGGCACAGCGTCGCTGCTCTTCGGCTCGACCAGGATAAATGCGGCGGTAAATCTCATGGAGGGTATATAGCTGATGGCCCTGTTATAGGTCGTGTAGAGGGTCGGCACTCCAAACAAGCCGCTGGTAGTGACTTTTGCAATGCCGACAATGACTCCCCGGTGATCGTTTATCTCGAATTCGGTCCCGACCTTGGGATTTTCGAGCTTGCGAAATTCCGCATCCTTGACCACAACAAAAGCATTTTCTGCATAGATATCATCGATATCTCCCTCGATGAGCTCAGGCCTGCCGTACAGGCTGGAGTCGTCCAGCCCGAGGACCGTCACCGATTGATAGACGCCGCTGCGCAGCTTCACGAGCGCCCCGCCGTAATAGAGCGGTACCGCGTACTTGACGCCATTCATGCTCCTTACCGCGTCCAATATATAATCCGGCATCGGGATGCTGTTCGCCGGGGTATTGACCGCCGGGTCCATCACCCAAAGCTTGGCGCCTACGTTGAGGACCGTGGCGGATGACCGGTGCAGGATGCCGGCGAACATCGAGGTCATCATGACCATCAAAAAAACCGCGAAAGTTATGCCGACGAGCAGGGCGGCGAACTTGCCCTTGTCATTCACCAGCAGCTTATACGCGATTTTGAGGATCCCTTTCACCGCCGTTCTCCCTATTTACACAGCCAGGCGATGTGCGCGGCTGCAGACGGATTGTTGCCCCTCCGGATGATGACAGCAGTGTTTTGTTTTGTGGAAGCTTCCATCTGAGAATGGGCCAGGATACAACAGCTCCTTGAAAAGCCTGAAGCTCGCGAGGTATCGGTTTCTGCCGCGATCTCTCCCTGATTTCAATGAGGGGAGACCCCTATAGCAAGATTATAGCACTGCTTCCGATGCACCGATCAAAACCGGCTGCATGGCTCTTCATTTTCACATTCTTTTCACGAAATCCTTTTGCCTATCTTGATAAACCATCATTCACGTGATAAGTTATACTATAGCTATCGATGTAAAGCATGGGATCGTTATCGACCAACTCGAATGCAGCTGCATACCCTTACGACGTGGCGCAAAGCGACATCCCGCGGAGATAAAAAAATATGCCGCAACGCTCGATTTTAGTTGCTGACGACATTGAAAATCAGACCGACTCCGGCAAAAGACGTTCCCAGGCAATAGGGAGCGCTGCTTCATTTTTGGCTCAACGGCTCAAAACCGGCATCGATTTGCTGTATTCAGAAGACCTGAAAGCTTATCCATCGGGCAAACCCGGTTCATTCCGATTCCCGGCATGGCACTCTGCTCATCAGCAAAGACTCGAGGCGCTTGGCAGGCAATTTGCCGTACCGGTTTCCTGTTCCCTAAAAAGCGGTTCTCCAGCGGAACAGATCCTGAAAGTATTACGTTCCAGGTCAGCCCCGGAGCTTGTCGTCGTGGGAACGCAGGGCCGGAGAGGAGTGAAACGTTTGCTTCTCGGAAGTGTTGCGGAAGAAGTGATCCGCCACTCCAGACGTCCGGTAATGGTGATCGGACCAACAGCACAGGAAATGGGCCGGGATATCTCGGGTCAGAAGCAGCAAAAGATACTCGTGCCGACCGATCTCGGGAAAAACAGCAGGGCAGCCGAGCGATATGCGCTCTCTCTTGCAAAACGCATGGGAGCGAGTGTGACCCTCTTTCATTGCCTGTGGGACAGTATCTATGCAATCATGGTCAACACCGCATACTCCGGGATGGCCGCATTCAATATCGGTGAGATCATCGCCGAGTCACGGGATGATGCCGTTGATGCCATGAAACGGAAAGCCGGCTTCTTTCAGAAACACGGCGTGCCCTGTGGCTACAAAGTGGAAGATAAGGCGCTGACATCCCTGTGCGCGGTGTCTCAGGAATGTGAAAGCGGCTATTCGCTCGTGGTCATGGGAACTCACGGCAGAAACGCAATGCTCAATGCCTTTTTCGGCAGCACCGCGCGGGAAACGATCCTGAAGGCAGCGGTCCCCGTGATCGTTGTGCATTCGGGCAGATAAGTTTTTTGGAACTGCACAGGATTCATAGAACTGTCATAGCCGGCAGAAAAAAATAACCCCTGCAGGTTGGGTCGGTCTGAGCGCCGAGCGAGCTACCCCGGCAAAGTAGCCGGGTCTCGATGCTCTTCGTCTAAATCCCTTCCATCACTTCTCAATATTAACAATAAGTTACTTCTGCTATTCAACCTTTTGTATTACCTACTGTCTCATTCATCAAGCGGATGGAGAAGGTGGTGATACTAATACTAATAAGGAAGAACAACGCGCAAAATAGCTCATGGGAAACACTTATTCATTGGACGGAAAGGAGACGTAAAATGAAAAGGTTCACCAGGATATCTCTGGGCGTGGGTTCAGCGGTATTGCTGACGGCTGGCGCCTTGTATGCCGGCCCGACCGATGATCCGGGAATACAGAAACGCGAGCAAAGGCAGGAACAACGAATAGATCAGGGCGTCAAGAGCGGCCGGCTCACCCCGAGGGAAGCAGGAAAGCTTGATCGGCAGCAGGCAAAGATCACGCAGAATGAAGAACGCATGAAAGCGGACGGAAAACTGACGAACAAGGAGCGGGCAAAGCTCAACCGGGAGCAGAACAGGGCGAGCAAGAACATCTATCGGAAAAAACATAATAACAAGACTGCACATGTATCATAGCAGCCCCTCATCCTTCATACCGGGGAGCTGTGATAGTCATTCATGAGGAACAGGGGGAAGCGCTGATCAGTGCTTCCCCCTGTTTTATTGTGTATCGAATACCCGGGTGCGGCACGCCGCCGCAAAATTCCAAATAATAGTATCTGTAATATTGTTGTAACGTGGCTGTGCAATACTGGGTCTTAAGGAGGTACTCATGCAGACACTCGAAACTTCAACCCTTACGATCAGGAACCGCCACGCAGAACCCAAAGCCGTCTGTCTCTACGCCAGTTCGGTGCTCGAACACTGTTCCGCTGCGACAATGCCAGTCGCCGTCAATCACCGCTGGACCGCCGATTATTGTTACACGGAAGATCATGGTGACTGCCCGCTGTTCATTGCTCTGTCACGCAGGCAGCCGAGATAACCATCACTTCTGAAAGGGGCAGACCTATGCGGGAGGAAACACTCATGAGGGTGCACTACCTTGACGAAGAAAGACCGATATTGCGGGGAACACCTACGGTCGAAACGCAGGCTGCGAATGAACTTTGCCTAGACGAATACGAGTCTGCCCAGCTTGCGCTTGCGGTGCAAAGGCTTGTGCGTCAGCTCGGTTTCCCTTTGCAGGACGTGATCCGGTCCTACGATGACAGCTTCCGCTATTTCATGAGCAAACCGTGAGATCCTGATTGTTAGGTCTTTTATGGTGGCGTTGCGCCGTCCATGAAGCACGACCATAATCGCCGCAATTAACGGATTGTCAGGCCGCAATGCCTGACCCTCGCGGATTGGGGTTCTCAAAGAACCCTGAACATAAAGCAAATTGCTCAGGGTTCTTTTTGGCTTCACGACTGAATCCCGCGACTTGCGATCCCCCGGCTCCGGCCGGGGGAGGCTCCACTGGCTGAGTCACGCGGCCTTCTTCATCTTTCCCTTTACATGCTCTCCGGCACGCCTCAGTTCGTCTTTGAATCCCTCATAGTCAACCTGCATGCCGTTCAAGTATGCGCTCCAGCCGGCACTAGATTTGGCATAGTGTACGGCTTCTTCGATCTCCTTGTCAGTAGCGCCGAACAACTTCGCCATCTCGGTATGGAAGAGCGTGCAGTAACGGCATTTGGAAACAGCCGAAAGCCCCAGGCCGATAAGCTCGCGGTATTTGTTCGGTATGGCGCCGTCTTCCATCTGAATCTTCTTAAAAAGCTCCCACTCATTCTCGAGCGTCGAGTCCGGTATGGTTTTGAGGAAACTCGGGACGAGCCCGAACGCCTCTTCCATCTCTTTATATATCTGTCCTCTGGTCTTCATGGCAGTTTTCAGGGATTAACCCTCTCCTTTCCTCGGATCTCCATTCCACCATTTCAAACTGCGCACGCGATTTGAATGGGCTCGGAATGGAACAGTGTGGAACGTTTCTTTTACACCCCCTATCCTGAACAGCAACCTCTCCTGTATATGTATAGTCTAGCACCGTCTTTTTTTCATTGTTCCCAGCAGGTACGTCTAAAGTATACGAGACGTGAAGACCCGGCAGTATCGTCACGACGCATCGGCCCCGGGAGACTCCCGCAGGGTCGCATGTCGATTGAAACTCATCCACGCTTCAAAGGTTGCCCACGATCTGAAGCGTCCTGACATCGCGCTTTCCACATAGGGGTCGCCCTGATCGGCAGCACTGCTACCTTTTGTCATCCCATCCTCCTGTTATCATCGACCTTCCCCAAGGGGAGGGTGTCGCCGGCCTTCAGTCCTGTCCGCCAGAGCGGCGGTCTCATTGCTCATCGATGACTCCATCGGTCACGACCCGACCTTCCCCACGGGAGCAAGATAGAGGGCGAACTCGTCCTCTCCGTCAACCCCCAGCAGCTCATCCATCGCCGCCTGATGATACGCAGCAACAGCGCAGGTTCCCGCCCCGACCGCAGCGCACGCAAGATACAGATTTTGGCATACATGACCGATGTCGATCGCGATCACCTTATGCGCGGCCAGACCGTAGCGCCATTCCATGCGATAGGGAACCGCGGTCCATACGAATGTGGCGGCAGATTTCCCGACGAAGGGCTGTCCCAGCGCGGCCTGCGCAATGCGCGGTCCGATGTCAGGAACCCTCGACACCAGGACAAGCTGATGCTGCAAGGGCAGGTACCGGTAGATCGCCGGTTCAAGGCCCGCGATGTTCATCGCGCACACATAGGTCTCGAAACTGTGGCGACAGCCGGCTGACGGCACGGTGCGAAACGCGGTCGACGGCGACGCCACCTCCCTGACCCCCTGGGTCGCCCAAAGCAAATAGGAAAGTTCATCGACCGTGAGCGGTTCGGCAGTGAATCTCCGGATGCTTTGCCGCTCCGCTATGGCCGTGGTCATGTCCACGTTCCCGATGCCCTTCCAATCATGCGCGGGGATCAGATCAAAGCGCTTCGCTCCGGCAGGAACGGGCTTTTGGATCGGCGGGGCGGGTTTCCCCCTGCTCTGATCCGTGTCGCTGAAATCGATGGTCAGCCTCACGGTATCTTTCAGAAAATAGCGGTACTGTTCCCGAGTCAGATTCATGGCTGCTCCGATCTGAGCTTCATCCGCTCCGGTATCATCACGCACAGGCTGAGACGTGACGTGTTGTCGGTTGGTGATCGATGACAGGTCTATGATAGCGCTTCCAAACCGCAGGACCTCACCGGAACGACTCTCCGGCCACTCTCACCGGCCGTCCCCGATTGGCGCGGATCCTTTGCGCATCGTGTTCTCGCTTATCGACCGGGGGTTCATGAACTGCAGGAGGTAATCGGGGCCCCCTGCCTTGGACCCCACGCCGGACATGCCGAACCCGCCGAAGGGCTGCCGACACACCAACGCACCGGTGATCCTGCGGTTAATGTAGAGGTTCCCGACCTGGAATTCCCGTTTCGCCTGCGCGATGTTCGCGGGGCTCCGGGAATAGACGCCGCCGGTCAATGCATACTCGCTTTGGTTCGCAAACCGGATCGCCTCGTCGAAGTCCCTTGCCCGGATGAGTGAAAGCACGGGCCCGAAGATCTCGTCCTGCGCGACCTTCGCGTCGGGGCCGGTCTCAAAGAGCGCGGGGCCGACGAAGGAGCCCTGCTCCTGCTCTGCCTCCCGGATGAGGACCGGTCTGCCTTCCTGCGTGCCGAGCCCGATGTAATGCCGGACCTTGCCTGCGGCCTTCCCGTCGACCAGCGGTCCCAGGAAGGTGCGGAACTCCTCGGCCGGGCCGATCTCGATGCTCTTCGCGGCCCCGGAGATCCTCTGCGAGAACGCATCGAACACGTGATCCAGCACGATCGCCCGGGAGCAGGCCGAGCATTTCTGGCCCTGGTACCCGAAAGCCGATTCCAGAACGCCGCGCACCGCCTCGTCCAGGTCCGCTGTCTCGTCCACGATCACCGCGTTCTTTCCGCCCATCTCCGCAACGACGCGCTTCACGTTCCGCTGGCCCGGACGGGTCACAGCCGCCTTCTCCACGATCCTGAGCCCCACCTCCTTCGAGCCGGTGAAGGCGATCAGGTCGATCCCGGGATGCGAGACGAGGTACTCGCCCACTTCGTTGCCCGGTCCCGGAAGATACTGCAGCACGCCGTCAGGGAGTCCTGCTTCGCGGAAGATCTCGACAAGCTGCCAGGCGATCACCGGGGAGAGGCCCGAGGGCTTGAGGATGGCGCAGTTCCCGGCCACCAGGGCGGCAGAGGTCATGCCCGCGGGGATGGCGAGCGGGAAGTTCCAGGGCGGGATGATCACGGCAAGGCCTTTCGGTTCGTAGAGGTATTCATTGATCTCGCCCGGATAGCTGCCGAGCCGCTGAGGCGTCCCGAGCTCCCGCATCCGGCTCGCGTGGTATGCAAGGTGGTCGATCGCTTCGGCGACATCGCCGTCCGCTTCGGCAACGGTCTTGCCGACCTCATAGGCTTCCAGTGCCGTGAGGTCGAAGCGCCGCTTCCGCATCTCCTCTGCAGCCAGCACAAGAAGCTCTGCCCGCTTCTCCGGTGAGGTGTTTCTCCATTTGGAGAAGGCCTTCCGTGCCGCTTCGACCGCCCTGTCAGCGTCGTCCGTTGTCGCCTGGGAGATCCTGCCGATGACCTCGTCAGGCTTCGCCGGGTTCGCGGAAGGCGCTTCGGTCCGGGTCAAGATCTCCTCCCCGTTGATGATCAGCGGATAGCTCCTGCCGAATGTCCCCCGGACCCGCGAAAGCGCTTGTCGGACCTCCTCCCGGTTCGCGGCCTTCGAGAAGTCCGTGAGCGGCTCGTTCCGGAATTGATCAATGCGTTCTGCCGCAGGTTCCTCCTTCGGGACCGGCTTCTGCGTGAGCTCCTCCAGCGAAAGCCCCTCGCTGAAGGTCTTGCGGAAGAAGGACTCGTTCGACGTGTTCTCGAGCACGCGCCGCACCAGATAGGCCATGCCGGGCAGAAGCTCGCCGATGGGGCAGTAGACCCGGACGGGTGAGGCGAAACCCGCGTGCTTCATCGCGAGCCGGAGCGGACCGCCCATGCCGAAGAGAGACTGGAACTCGAGGTCCTCCGGCCCGAGGCCGAGCGTCTCCGCCAGCGCAAGCGCATGCGCCACGCTCCGCAGGTTGTGCGAGGCGACCGCCGGCCTGACCGCGTCGAGATTCTCGAAGAGAAGCTTCGTGAGCGCCTCGTAGTTCGCGTCCGTCCCGGCTTTCGAGAGGAAGACCGGGACGGGCCAGCCCTTCTGGCGGCCGTTCACGACCTCGTAGTCCCAGTAGGCGCCCTTCACGAGCCGGACGCCGATCCGCTGCCGCTCTCCCCGCGCCCAGGCGATGAGACCGATGAGGTCGTCCCGCGCGTCCCGAAGATAGGCCTGAAGCGCGATGGTGAGCCGCACGCCCCCGCCCCATTCGGACTGGACGCGCTTGAAGGCCGCAATGACCAGGTCCTTGTGATAATACTGCTCCATGTCGAAGGTGAGCGAGACCTTGGCAGGAGCGGCCTTCTCGATGACGGGCCGGAGCGCAGGGACGATCTTTTCGATGGACCCTTCGAAGTTGAGCGGGTCCGTCTGGGAGTAGAACGATGAAAGCTTGAGGGAGATATCGAGGGAGCCCGATTGCCCGGCCGTATGCCGCCCGAAGAAGTCGATGAGACCCAGGTAGCGCGACCCGTATTGCGCCGCTTCCGCCTCGGAGACCACGGCCTCGCCCAGGAGGTCCAGGCTCACGAGCGCCCCGTCCTTCCGGAGCTGATCGATCGCCTGCTTCGCGTCCGCCGGATCGGACCCGGCGATGAACTCCCGGGCGAGGGTGCGGACAGCGGACCGGATGAGCGGCGCCGCGATGACCGCGGGAACCGTGCGGGAGAAGACCTCGGCGCTCCTGAGGAGGACCGACGCCGGGGCCCCGGCCTCCCGGAGATACTCGCTGAAGATGCGCAGGACGAGCGCGTCGGTGCGGAGGGACGGCAGCACGTCGATGAACCGCAGGAGCTGCGTGCGGAACCGCTCGTCACGCATGGACCATTCGATGACGCTCTTCCGCCAGCCGCCGGAGGCGAAGAAGGACGGCTGCTCCTCTTTCAGGAAGGCGTAGATCGCTCCCGCGATCTCCCGGGTCCGCGCTTCGACGCCCGCCGGAGACGGCGTATCGAGTCGCTGTGCTTCCTGCCGCGCCATGTTGCCCTCCTGAACTTAGTATACATCCGGTGCAGGAATCTGTGCGCGGCATCGCACCTGCTGCGGAAGCAACATGCCGGAGAGATCGTTCTCCGGCAATGGCGGGTACGCAGACGGTGATAGTTCAAGGGCTGCGACACTGAGGCTGATTCCCCTGCACGGGGCAACAACGCCGGTCTGCCTGGGTGCCCATGGCAGGAAAAGGGGCAATGCCGACAGTAAAGACCCGCCCCTGGGATCCTCATGCCGGAAAATGGTGAGACTACTGCATCCAAATGTCCCCGTCAGACACGCATCCGCCATTTCTCTTACGACCCGTTGCCCACGATCTGAAGTGTCCTTGCATCCCGCTTTCCCTGATAATACTTGTCAAGGACGCGCTCGAACACCGAACCCGGTCCGGCCACCAGAGCGAAGAGGGTCATGGATGATTGAAGCTTCCAGTCGTCGGGGTGTCCGAAGATATCCGCAGCCGACAGCCCCTGGACAACAAGGACCGCTTCCGCGCATTCCGCGAGCCGTGTCCCCAGAACGGGATGGCCGAGATAGCGCCGCGCTTCTTCCAGGCTCTTAATGGCATAATGTCTGGTCGTCGGGCTGTGCCCCAGTCCGTCGATCTGCGGGAAGATGAACCACATCCAGTGCGTGCGCTTCGACCCGCTCCGCAGTTCGGCAAGGGCACGGTCATAGACCCCTTCCTGCGCGCTGATGAAGCGGCCCAGATCATAGGGATCACCGCGATCGGATGCGCTGTCTCCCTGTTTCATTTCTGTCCCCCTGCAGTCTTCTCACTGCTCTTCTGTATCCCGAAAGTCCCTTCAGGGATGGTCCGCTGATCTACTTCACTTCCTGCAGCACTTTGAACGTTACACTCTCGACCATGTCCTTCACCTTTTCCCGGTATGCCAGCATATGAGGCGATCCGAGATGGGCATGGAGCGCTTCCAGGCTCTCCCACTTCTCAAGGAGAGTGACGCAATCCTTATCGAAGACCTGCGGCGGCAGTTTTGAGTCAACATCGATCGTAGGGACATATGCGATGCATCCCTTTTCTTTTTGAACTGCGTGACTATTGGCTTTCAGGATCGCGAGATAGTCGGAAAGCTTGCCTGTCCTCACCCGGATCGAAGCTACGACGTTGATCATGGCCGGCTCCTCATCTGCTGATTGGATAAAAGGATGTTAAGCGGGACACAACGGTCCGCATAACCGGCTTGCGATGGAGCGCAGCGGAATTGCCAGTCCGAGTCGATGCGGTTGTCATATGGCCCTCTTTGCAATGTTATCCACCACCTGGCGGACATCACCTGAACATCAGCGACCTTTTGGATTTTTCTGAGCGCAATCACACCCACCAGCTTTCTTCTCGGAGGTAATTTTTTCGAGAATCACCGACCGGCCATTATCAAGGTAATCTTTCTCTATCTGTTTTCTTGTAAATTGAAAACAATGGCATACCAAATCATTTTCTCTGAATTCTCCTGTTTCTTGGTCAGGAGACCCAATCTTAATCATACACTCTCCTCATGTTTTGGCCGGTCGATTGACATGCAACGCCTGAATTAAGCCGCGCCGCGAAGTGGCGTCGGCTTGCATGAATGGTTGGCGCGCACTGTCCTCTTCACATCACCACATCCCCTTCGCCATTTTTTTGCGTCGGGCCAACTCCTTATCGCTCGGCTCGGCACCCGGGAACGAACCGGGCTGGATATCGCCGCCTGGTACATAGGTACTCATCACAACGCCGGTGGTCGAAACCTGAGAACGAACGAGCCGCAGCGCCGATGGCTTGGCAGCCTCGCTGAAGAGGCGCTTGCCCCGCCCAAGCACCACAGGAAAGGTCCACACGTTGTACTCGTCGATCAGTGAGGCGGCCTGGAGCGTTTGAATCAGATTGCCGCTGCCAATCATCTGCAGGTCGAGGCCCGGTTGGGCCTTGAGAGCGATGATTGCCGAGACGACATCGCCGTGGAGCAGGGTCGAGTTGTTCCAGTGGAGCATCGTCAACGTGCGCGAAGCAACATACTTTTTCGCTGCATTGAGCGTCTTCGCGATCGGGTGGTCATTCGGCTGATAAGGCCAGTACGCCTCGAAGATCTGATAGGTCCTGCGCCCGAGCACCAGCTCACGATCCCTGCCGTCGAAACCTGATGCTGAGATGTCCATGCTTTCGTCCCCGTAGCCGAACATCCAACCGCCAAGCGTAAAACCGCCAGTGGGGTCTTCTTCCGGTCCGCCGGGTGCCTGCATGATTCCGTCAAGCGACGCAAACGTAGATACGATGAGTTTTCTCACGGAAACACTCCTGTCGTGAGGCGGGTCTTGGTCATGCGCGCCAACATGTTATTAGCGGTACGGATGCAACTGAGGGTGCAAGACTGATATACGAAATACGGTATCAGCGGATTTAGCAAATAAGATGCCCACCCGTTCATAAATGTGCCGAAATCGTACTGCACCGATCTCGCTCCTATAACAGCTTACAGAGCCCGTCAATCACATGTTTTTGAATGCCGTCTGCAAGACGCCGGGCACTGGCTTTAGCCGCGGCGTCCAGCTTCATGGTCTCCAGTTCTGTAAAAACATCCAGATTCGTCACTAGCCTTTTAAAACCTTCAGGTGTCAACGCGCCTGCTGCAAGCATGACGGTCCAGTGTTCGACATTTACCGCCTGCAATCTCACAAACTCAGACTCATCGTTCTTGGCTGAAATGATAAGTTCTTTAAGTTCTTCCTTGGCCAGCATCGAGGACTCATCGGCCAAACCATCTAGGTAATCCGTGAACTTGCTCATAGAGGCCTTTATTCACCGTGAGACGTAGCCAGCACTTGCGCAGCCGCGGCCATAAACTGAGCCGCAGTGAGTTCTTGGCCTTTGCTGCACACTGAGCTTCTTCCGGTAAAACGAGGATGGATATTGCGGTTCCGGGTGGATGTTTGGTATGAGAATAAACAGGATGCTCGGGCAGGAGCCGCTATCGCAAAAGTACTACAACCCTGTCGAAATGTCCAGAAAAGAGATGGAGATCTGTGTATTGCCGGATGCTCTTTCGTAGCCGTGAGAAAGTCAAGACATGAATGCCCTGCCCCCGAGATGTTCCGCGAAGCGGCTACAAAGCCACCTTCACCACGATCTTCCTCACCAGGCACGGACTTCCCGCTGCGATCCGGGGGGCGTGGCCATCCTCGGGCCAGAGCACGGCGAACTGACCGGCCTTGAGATGCACGGGCGACCACGTCCCCGGCTGCATCAGCCCATAACAGGTGTCCTGGCCCGCATCGTAGTCGAAGGAGGCCGTCATCTCGGCCGCGGGCGCCCATCCCATGATCTCTTCGCCGGAGAGGACGTACTGCACGTCGAGGAACTTCCGGTGGTATTCGAACTTCGGCGCGTCGACGCGGGCGGTCCGATACCGCTGGAGAATGGCAAAGACGCGCGTACCGTCGATGGTCATCTTTCCATCAGGAAGGTCCGGGAGGTCCTTCCGGCGCAGGAAAGCGATCGCCTGCCGGAGTTCAGGCGTCAGCGTCATCTGGTGCTCTATCGTATCGAGGTCGGCGACGATCATACATTCCCTCCGAGGCAAGCATAGCATAACAAAGAAGCGCGATCAAACAGGGGAGAGCGAGCCCGACGGGCATGGACCGGGGGCAACGAGACTTCATGCTGAAGACCTCGGTCTTCACGTAATATGAGTTTGACATTTTTTTCTAAACATGATATAAAAAAAATTGTCAAACAAAGGGGGGTCACAATGATAAAAAAAATAGCGCTTTTACTTACCCTTGCGATCTTTGTTAGTGCCTGTCATCATCGGGTTAAAACCCGCTTCGAAGAGCCTCAATCGTATGGTAAAAATCAATTTGTCATTTATTATGAAAGCAAGAAGTTATCTTCTAAAGTAAAGTCACAGGTTGTTAAAAAAGCGAACTCCTACTGCCAGAAAAACAACCTCAAGATGGTACCGCAATCTGACTCAGAGGTCGAGCGCTATCACTATCAATTCATTTTTTCCTGCCAAAAGACAACTTCGAAATCTTCTAAGACCGGCGGTCCCCCGCAAACTGATAAAGCAGATGATTCAGGAGAGCCAGACGAAGACGAGTAATTCGACGCCGACCGCAGCCGAGGCCCCGACCGGATCAGGTCTTTCTCCGTGCGTCGCGTTCGCGTGACCACGATCAATGCCACCCTTGCCCAGTACCACGCACGATGCGAACTCCCCGATGGCCTCGCTGCGTTTGGCGTAGGGGTTCACGAGATTGCCCCGCCTCATTGCTTCAACATCCAGTCGATATGATCGAGGAAAACGGGGTCGAATCTTCATTCGTTGCATGCCTGTCAATATCGAAGTTTTGACCCGTTGATCCCGTATGATTCTTCGTACGAGGTTCCCATAAATGTTCTTGAGGTCCTGAGAATCAAACGCTATTCTTTGACCTGAGTTCGCCTGAGTTTCACGGCTTCAAGTATCTTTCGCTTCAGCGAATCGTCAGCATCGCGCCAGGAGACGATCTCATCAATACTGCGACAGCACGCCGGGCAGATCTTGTTCCGGTCGAGCGAACACTTCTTGATGCAGGGTGATTTTACCCCGTCTTTGCCTTCTTCTCTTGACATCATATCCCGTTTCTCGTCTTGAAGCGCGAACCGATGGTTTCCGCTGCAACCTCGTGCCCGCGCTCGGTCCAATGACGGTTATACTCCTTCGCGTATCCTATGCGGAGATGGCGCGGCATGGGACACGTACATCAGTGCAGCGGACTAAATGCAACAAAAGAGACCTGACCAAAAGGTTCTAAAAGGTTCCCTTAGCCTGTTCTCTCGATACTTGCAGGCAAATCCATTCCTGCGCCACGCTGCAAGGTTTCGTTATGCACCGTTACCATCTGACGCGTGGACGCCGGAACGGGCGGTCACCTTCTTAACTACTTTGCCGGCGCGCTCAGCGGTTTGCCCTTCTCGGCCACGAAGAACGCCGTCAATTTTGTGGTAACTGTGCCGGTATTTTTTCCATTGTGTACTTTGCCGGGACCAACAGAGAAGACGTCGCCGGCCTTGTACAGTACGTTATCCCTGCCCTCACATTCG